>VXZF01000335.1:0-4949 GCA_009845645.1 Gemmatimonadota bacterium
CACCGCCTCAGCATGGCCGAGTTGACTCAGGGCTACTTCACCTTCAACGAGCCGCTCTCGGCCTGCGTCACCTGTTCGGGCTTGGGCACCTATCTACAGGTCCATCCCGATCTGCTGGTGCCCGACAAGAGCCGGAGCATTATCGACGGCGCCTTTGTGCGCGAGGCGATTAACTGCGACCGCAATGGGTGGGGCGGGCGCATCTTCTACAGCTTGGCCCAGCACTACGGCTTCGACTTGGACACGCCCTTTGTCGAGCTATCCGACCGCATCGTTGACGTGCTATTCTACGGCACCAAAGGCAAGCGCTTCACTATTGTGCTGCCGCCGGGCGCGACCGAGGGTCGGCGCTACAAAGGGCGCAAGGTTGCTTTCGATGGGGTCATCAACCAAATCGAGCGCCGCTATCGCCGTTATCGCCGCCAAGGGGTGGCGCACTCGGGTATGGAGGACTACCTACGCAAGGTCATGGTCGAGTACGACTGCCCGGACTGCGGTGGCACGCGGCTCAAAGCCACGCGCATGCTCGTCACCGTGGCTGGCCGCACCATCCACGACCTGTGCGAGATGCACCTGCAAGAGTTGCGCGATTTTCTCAAGGACGTTCCCATGCCCGTGCAGAGGAAACAGGCGGGCAAGCAGATCGTGCGCGAGCTGGCGCTGCGGCTCGATCTTATCATGGGCATCGGCTTGGATTACCTCAGCCTCACGCGCCGGGCGGGGACCCTCTCCGGCGGCGAGGCCCAGCGCATTCGCCTTTCTACGCAGATCGGCTCCGGCCTAATGGGCATGCTCTACGTGCTCGACGAGCCTTCCATTGGCCTCCATCCCAAAGACAACGTCAAAATGATTGAGACGCTGCGCCGCCTGCGCGACGTTGGCAACACGGTCATTGTGGTGGAGCACGACGAGGAGACTATTCGGGCGGCCGATCACGTCATCGAGCTCGGCCCCGGCCCAGGCGTGCACGGCGGCCGCATCTCTGCCGAGGGCACCATTCGCCAGATATTGAAAAACCCCGACTCTCTTACCGGCCAGTTTCTTACCGGCCGCCAGCGCATTGACGTGCCGGTTGAGCGTCGCCCGCTCAACGGCTGCAACCTGCATGTCCGCGGTGCCCGAGCCAACAACCTCGACGACCTCGACGTCAAAATCCCCTTGGGGGTCTTCGTCTGCGTCAGTGGGGCCTCTGGCTCGGGCAAGAGCACGCTCGTCCACGACATTCTCTACAAGAAGCTCTACTCCATCTTCCACGACAGCCGCGTGCTGTCGGGCGCGCACGACCGCCTCGACGGGATCGAGCACGTAAGCGATGTGATCAACATCGACCAATCCCCCATTGGCCGCTCGCCCCGTTCCAACCCGGCCACGTACATCGGTTTCTACGACAACATCCGCCGCCTCTTCGCCGAGACGCCCGAGGCCAAGAAGCGCCGCTATACAGCCTCGCGCTTTAGCTTCAACGTCAAGGGAGGCCGCTGCGAGGAGTGCGGCGGCGAGGGCACGGTCACCACCAAGCTGCATCTGATGGCCGACGTGGAGGTGCCTTGCCCCACCTGCAAGGGCGCGCGCTACAATCAGGACACGCTCGACGTTACCTATCGGGACAAGAACATCGCCGAGGTCTTGGCGATGACCATAGAGGATGGGGTGGACTTCTTCGCCGACCAGCGGCTCATCGCCCACAAGCTAGGCGTACTCAACGATTTGGGGCTGGGCTATTTGCAAATTGGTCACCCGGCCCCTCTGCTGTCGGGCGGCGAGGCCCAGCGCGTCAAGCTGGCCGACGAGCTGGGCAAGCTCAAGCGCGGCAAGAGCAACCTCTACCTGCTTGACGAGCCTACCACCGGGCTGCACTTGGCCGATATTCAGCGCCTGCTCGACAGCCTCAATCGCTTGGTCGAGGCCGGCCATACGGTCTTGGTCATCGAGCACCACCTCGATGTCATCAAGACCGCGGACTACATCATCGACTTGGGACCCGAGGGCGGTCACAACGGCGGTCAGATCGTCGGGCAGGGCACCCCGGAGGAACTCTCCGAAGTGAGCGAGTCGTACACTGGGCAATTCCTCAAGAACTTCTTAGCCTGAGCTAGGTGCCTCAGCATCTGTCATACTGAGCGCAGCGAAGTATCTCCCACCCAAGGGGCTGGTCCGTAAACACCAATCGTCAAATTTCGGACAATCTTGGCATTAGATCGACGAGATTGCAGGGCTGGTTGGTGGAATCTAGCTGCGGCCCGATGAGCTTGTCCCAGCCGGTGGCGCACGCTCCCGAGGAGCCAGGCAGGCAGAAGATGTAGGTGCTGTTGGCGACGCCGGCCACGCAGCGCGATTGCAAGGTCGCGGTGCCGATTTCCTCGTAAGAGAGCACGCGAAAGACCTCGCCAAAGCCCTCGATTTCCTTGTCGAAGAGTACGCTGACGGCCTCCGGCGTGCCGTCGCGACCCGTGAGGCCGGTGCCGCCGGTGGTGACGATGGCTTGGACGCGGGACTCGGCGATCCACTGCGAGACTTGGGCGCGGAGCTGATAGATATCGTCGGGCAGGATTTGCTTTTCGTGCAGGACGTGGCCGGCCGCTTCGAGGCGTTCGACTAGCAGCTTGCCGGACTTGTCGGTTGCTTCGTCGCGGGTGTCGGAGACCGTGAGCACGGCGATGCACACGGGGACGCGGTCTTGGGTCATGGTGTACCTTTCGGTGAAGGGGATATGAGTTCGATTTGGTAGAGCTTGGGCCACCGCTTGCCGGTGACGAAGAGCCGCTCGCCCTCAGAGTCGTAGGCAATGCCATTGAGCACCTCGGCGTTAGAGCCACGGCGGTCTTCATTGTTCAATAGCCCGGTCAGGTCAATCCACCCCGCGACTTGGCCGGTCGCCGGGTCGATGCGGGCAATGGTGTCGGTCTGCCAGATATTGGCAAAGACCTCACCGGCGATCCATTCCAGTTCGTTGAGCTGAGATACCGGGTGGCCTTGGGCTACAACGGCGACTCGGCTCACCTCGTCAAAGGTAAACGGGTCGCGGAAGTACAGGGTCGCGCTGCCATCGCTCATGATGAGTAGTTCGCCGTCGTACGTCAGCCCCCAGCCCTCGGTGGGATAGGCGAACTCCGATAGCGGCTCAAAAGAATCGAGACGGTAGGCAAAGCCTTTGTTGGCCCGCCACGTTAGCTGGAGGAGGCGATTGCCGAAGAGGGCGAGTCCCTCGGCGAAGAAGCGGTCGTCTAGCTGGTGGAGCTGTACGACGGTTCCTGTTTCGAGCTCGACCTTGCGCAGAGACGACTGGCCGTACTGGCCGGTGCTTTCGTAGAGAAAGCCGTTGTTGTAGAGAAGCCCTTGGGTATAGGCGTCTGGGTCGTGAGGGAAGGAGTGGGCGACTCGGTAGGAGTACGTTGGTATCTCAGAGGGCTGTTGCGGCTGGAGAGCGGCGGGTTCAGCGCCGTCGTCAGATGGGGTTAGGCAACTGGCATTAGTCGCCAAGAGCAGGGCGATGGCAGTGGACTGTACTTTGCGGATCATGTAGGGTAAAATACGGGGCGCAGTAGAGGGGGCAAGGTGGGGATGGATTGCTTTTGATAGAGAATAGAGCATGGACCCAGTGCAATTTGTGGAAGCATTGAGTAAGCTGAAATTTGAGAATTCCTTTAACCCTTATTCAAATCGCTGTGTCGTCCACGATCTAGATGATGCACCGCAACGCCGTTCACAAGCGTTGTTGACTGTACTTGAGGCTGCAACAAAACAGAATATTGATTCTATATGGATTGGACGCGATCTTGGCTATCGCGGCGGTAGGCGGACAGGGCTTGCCTTCACAGACGACGTGCATATTCACGAATACGCCGCAAGGTGGGGGATGGTTATTAAGAGGCCAACGAAAGGTGGCGTAGTTGCTGAGAAGACGGCTGCCGTTATCTGGAGCGTTCTTTCACAGATCGAGGTGTCCGTCTTTTTGTGGAATGTCTTCCCTTTACACCCTCACAAACCCGGTAATTCTTTCAGCAATCGATCTCATAATTCTCTTGAACGCAGGACCGGAGAGGAATTTCTCTCTCAACTCATCCTTCTTCTAAAGCCTCACCGACTAGTTGCAATTGGCAACGATGCTGCACGAACAGCACAGCGCTTAAGGTATCGGCATAGAGTCTTTCAAGTACGGCACCCTAGCTATGGTGGCCAGACACAATTTTTAGCACAAATGTGCAAATTGTACAATCTGCAATCAGATCTTTTTCAAACTTCGCACTGATGCCGTGACGTTGAACATCAGTCGTCCCATTCATATACTGTAAAGAACAGCATCTGCATTGTATGGGTAGAGGACAAACGGGTGATACAGCGCGCATACATACATCTCATCTGGATCGGCTTGCTATTGGCGAGCGGGGCCGAGGCTGTGCGCATCCAAGATGTCGTGCCCGAAGAGGTGCCCAAGCGGAAGCGCGACGGGTACTATGCTGCGGTAGGCTTGGGTTTCATCAACTTGGATCATCGCGGTGCGGGCGTGCGCGTTCCCTTGGGGTTTAGGGCAGTCTTCAACCGCTTGCGCCTCATCGGCTCGATCAATGTGCTCGATGTGAGCTTTCACGAAGGCGACGACTACGACCCGCGTTACTTCCGGCCCTATCCCACCCGTACCTACTGCTTTGATACGCGGACTGGATACCGCGTGGCGGACTACCGCTGTTCGGGCGGCACGGATTGGCTCCGCTCGCTCAGTGGGGATCTGGCCTATATTGTCCTCGACGAGGTGTGGATCGCCGGCCGACCGGGCAAGCTGTTCGCCGGGGCGGGCTATCGCCATCTAGACCCAGCGACGGCGTATGGCACCTTGGGGATGTTTTTCGATGCACCAGGCCGCACTGTCGGCAGCTTCAAGATTCTAGTCGGCAAGGGCTACGTCACCTTGGGGCTGCTGTGGGGCTTTGATTTGCGCCGCGTCTTTTAGA
>VXZF01000335.1:5049-6185 GCA_009845645.1 Gemmatimonadota bacterium
GGCGATTTGGGCGAGCCGCACAACGAGGGCGAGGTCGTGGCCCAGTACGCCGTGGCGTACGACATCCTGCACCCTTATGCTGCGGCCAACGATCCCCAAGCCCTACAGGAGATGCGGTTGATCCTCGGCGAGGAAGCCGACCGCCTGTGGAAGGGCATTGTGATTGGCGAGGTGGGGTTTGGGCTATTCCCGGTCAAGATTCGCTTGCACGAGACTCCGCATCTCGACAACTGGCACATCCGCGCATACGGCGGCCTCGGGCTGGCGGCAATGGCCTTGAGCGAGTACACCAGTGGCGAGGGCACGCCGCAGGAATGGGCTGATCGCGCCTTGGAGATGGTCACCAGCAGCCTCGACTTTCAGATTGAAGGAAGGGACGGGGGGTACGCGGAGGGGCCGTTCTACAGCCGCTACGCCGCGGATGTCTATTTGCCCTACTTGTTCGCGCTCAAAAATCGCACTGGCTTGGACCTGTTTGCCGATCCCAAGATCGGGAAGATGCACGAGTGGTCCCTGAACCTGCGGCTGCCCAATGGCCGGCGGCCCAACATCGACGACGGTCACTTAGACGATTTCTACGGGCATTACCTAGCGGCCGTGCAAGCCAATGGCGGGGTCCATCGCTGGGACTGGGAAAACAACGAGCGCGGTCTGTACGTGCGCCAGTTTTCCGAGATGGATGCCATCGCTCTGTACGACGACAGCGTGCCCGCACAAGAGCCGACGCATGGCCCGTCGGTTTTTATGCCGGGGGCTGGCGACGCCGTCTTCCGCAGCGACTGGTCAGCCGCGGCTACGTACATGCTCTTGCGCGGCGAAAATGGCACGGCTCGCGAACACGGGTTTGCGCACGAGCATCCCGACGGGACCAGCTTTGTGATTTACGCCAGTGGCGAGATGCTGGCCCTAGATGCGGGTTACATCAATTTTGACAACCACGACAAGGTCAACAAAGGAAGCAATCACAACGTGGTGCTGGTCGATGGCAAAGGGCCGCCGCGCCGGATTTTGCCCGTGATAGGGACCATCGGCGACCGCAATGACGCTTTTATCGAGGGATTTTTCACGAGTGCCGCTGGCGACTACGCGGAAGTCCGCGCTGCCTATCGGGGTGTCGAGCTGAGGCGGCGGGTCTT
>VXZF01000606.1 GCA_009845645.1 Gemmatimonadota bacterium
GGGCATGGGTGCCTTGCCGTCGCCAAATAGGAAGAATTTTACATAGCTGTCGTAGTACTTTTCCGGGTCGTATTGGGGATGGGGACACTCGCGGGGCAACATGGATATGGCGCGGTAGAGGAAGCGGTAGTCGTCGGGACGCAGGTCAAAGCGCCGCTCTGCGGGCAACTCCTCGGGGAAAAACACCGCCACCAGTAGGTCTTGTAACACTTCCACCGACATGTAATTCGATCCGGCGAAATCCTTGGGCGCGGCTACCAACTCCCCGTCTTGGATGTGTCCTTCGCCCTTGGGAATTGGCGCGGGTGCGCGCCACGTATGCGGATTGACTAGCATCGGCTGCTGGTAGAGGACTTGGTCGCCTCGGTAGAAAGCCAGCGGATTTGTATGCCGGTTTTCCTCGGGCGAGCGCGCGATGGCGAGCCGGTGCGTCAGGCGCACATCCCGGTAGCCCTTCTCCCACAGCCCTTCGTTCATCCACTGCTGCCCCACGAACTCGTAGAGCCGGTTGTACGCGTCGTTGTCGCTGACGGCGAAGAGCTTGCGGATGTAGTGGGCGATGGTGGGCAGGCCATCCGGTGCGCTTGGATCTTCGCGCACTGCGGTCTGGCCGCTGAAGGTGCTGTCGATGCGGACGGGCGTATGTCGGTCCACGCCCACAATGCCCAATTGATTGAGCTTCTCCAACGCCAGCAGGGCACCCGCTAGCTTGATTGTGCTCGCCGGATAAAAATAATCCTCGGGATTGACGCGGTACTCGTGCCGGGTGAAATGCGGTCGGTTGGCGGCGTCGCGGTCGATTTGCGTGTAGAGGATCTGCACCTCGTGCTTGGCCGCGGTCGCGAGCACGGGCGCGCAGATGGGATTGGGGCGCAACAAGGATTCGAGCAAGGTTTCTCCGTCTCCGTAGATAGCAGCCGGATAGATGAAGATCGCAAAAACCGCGACGACCGCGTTGACTCCACTTTTAGGCATGTGCGATCGCGTATTAAAAACGAGTAGGATCTATTCTGGTGGAGGTGGGAGCGTGCTTTGGCCGATGACCTCGATGAAGACGCCGCCGAAGATCCAGATTAGCCACAAAAGCCCAAGTGAGAGGGTCGCCTTGCGCACAGGCGCATCGGCCAGCGCGCTCAACCCAATGCCCATGATCCCAATCTGCCACAGGTCAAAGGGATTGAGGGCCGTAAGGATCCGGCCGCCAAACGTGGCTGCGGCTTCCTCGGACAAAAAGAGGCCCAGCCCCAGATGGGCCCCGATGTCGCCGGTTGCCAGCACCAGCACCACGCGCACCACCCACTCGACGGCCACCACCAACAGTGCATACGCTTTTACGACCAACATTTGCCGGTAGCTGACCTCGGCTTGGAAAACGGAGCGCGCCAGCATCAAAAGCACGCCCCCGACCACGACTAGTGAGAAAAAAAGCCCCACCGGGACCACCATCCAGCCATGCGCTTGGAGCGACTCTGCTTGTTGCCGCTCAGCCTCGTCCAAGCCCTCTAGCTGCTCTTGGACGGCTGGTGCTCCTACGTCGAAGGTCAGGTTATAGCAGCCAACCCCCACCGCGCAAACCAAGAGGACTGGCAGCAGCCAGTCGTGGGCGCTCTCTTGGCCGCGCACCGCGGCAAAAGCTGTGCTCGGCGCGTAAAAAACGCGCTGTATCCGCGCGAAGAGGCTCAGATCTTCGGCGGCAAACCCCGGTCCGGTTGCGCTCATGGGCCGTTTATCTCCATTAGTGCGATATAGATGGACGGGATAAACGGGATGGAGGCCGTCTATCCCTTTGAATTCCTTTAATATAGAGGCCGCAGTGCCAATGCCAAACCAAGGAGTGGAGGCCAACGGGCGGGTTGGGCGGCCCGGCGGCCGGCGAATTAGTTCCTTGTGTTGCGGCTGAGATTGCCTATATTTACCACAATCATCTGTCTCTGCAATAGTTGTAGAGGCGTTCATGAACCACGTTGGCAGTCGTTCGGATTCGCGTAGATTCCTACCCCCGGGCCGGATGTAGTTTTCCTACCGAAAAGCCTGAAGCAGTAGATTCCTACTCAAAGTTATTCGCACGTTCTGCTCTAACCGCACATTGCAAAAGGATTTTTCTTATGGCAGATCGCGAGAAGGGAACCGTAAAATGGTTCAACGACGCGAAGGGCTTCGGATTTATTGAGCGCGAGAACGGCGAAGATGTTTTCGTCCACCACAGCGCGATCCAGGCCGAGGGGTTCCGCACCTTGTCCGACGGGCAGCAGGTGGAGTTTGAAGTCGTCCAGGGCAAAAAAGGCCCGGCGGCTGAAGGCGTAGTAGCAGTTTAAGCCTAGCCCTTAGATAGTGCAAAGGGGGTGATGTACATTGCATCACCCCCTTTTATTTTTTCACTTTTTGGGAAATTAGATGAAGATTCGCGTTGATAATCTAGCTACTGAAGTAACCGAGGATGACCTCCGCACGTTGTTCGAGTTGTTCGGGGCCGTCGCTGCTGCTACCATTGACCCACGCCGCCGCTGGGGCCAAATCGACATGCCCAGCAAGGCCGCTGCCCGCGAGGCCATCGACATGCTCAACGGGCAAAATCTCAAGGGCCTTGACATGGTCGTCCAGGAAATGGCCGACCGCCCCTCCGCGCGCCCACGCGGCAGGCCCCGCAGGGGCCGACGGCGCTAGCCCTTACTCGTACCACTGGGCTTGTAGGCTGAACAAGCGGCTGTATTCGCCGCCTTTGCTCATTAGGTCCTCGTGCGTCCCCTCCTCGATGAGCCGTCCCCCCTTGAGCACCAAGATTCGGTCGGCGATCCTCGCGGCACCGAGGCGGTGCGAAATCAATACCGAGGCTTTGCCCCGGGTCATCTCTCCAAAGCGCCGATAGACCTCGGCCTCGGCCTTGGGGTCCAGCGCGGCCGTCGGCTCGTCCAGCACCACGAACTCAGCTTCTCTGACCAGCGCCCGGGCCGTGGCCAGCTTCTGCCACTCGCCCGTAGATAAGTCCGCCCCCCCTAGCTCCTTGCCCAGCAGGGCCTCGTATTGGTCGGGCAATTCGGCGATAAACGGCGCTGCGCCAGCTAACTCGGCCGCCCGCTCGACAGAGGCTTCTTGCCCCAGCGCCCCAAAGGCGATGTTGGCGCGCACGGGAAATTGGAAGCGCACGAAATCTTGAAAAACCGCGGCAAAGAGCTGCCGGACTCGCTCTTGGGGATAGGCCAAAAGCGGCTTGTCCCCGAGCAAGATACGTCCGCCCGTCGGCTGGTACAGCCCCATCATCAGCTTGACCAAGGTAGTTTTGCCGGCTCCGTTTTCGCCGACCAGTGCGATCCGCTCACCTGGGCGAATTTCCAAGTCGATGTCCGTCAACACCTCTTCGCCGCCCGGATAGTGGAAAGACACCTTGTCAAAGCGCAGCGACAGGCGTTCCCTGGCCAGCGTCCTGCTCGCGTCGGTCGGCGCCCCGGCGGATTCCTCGGGGGCCACCAAGCTGAAAAACTCATAGAGGTCCCCCAAGTAAAGGGACTCTTCGTGCAGCGTGCCCAGCGAGCGCATGATTCCTTCGAGCCGCCAAGTAAACTGCTGCACCGCCCGCGTCAGCATCCCGTATTGGCCAATCGTCAGTTGCGCCCCGGCCACCATCCAGGCGAGGATCGTCAGGCAGCTTACGTAGGCCCAGCCGTCGATGCTGGAGGTCAGCCCGCCGAGCCACGCCTGTTTGGTTTCTAGCCCGCGCCGCTCTTTTGCCAAGGCGACCGCTTTTTCGCGCCACGTGTCGAGCAGATGGTCTCGCAGGGTGAACAGCCGCACCTCCATCGCCTCCTCGCGCTTGGTCATCAGGTCGCGGAAATAGGCTGTTTCGCGGTATTGCGGCGTGCGCTCGCGATAGACGTAGTGCGTCTTCTTGTTCATCCGCATCATCACCCAAACCCCCGGCACCGAACCGATAACCACCAGTGGTCCCAGCGCCCAGTGCCCGGTCAGCAGCACGGCTACAATCGCGCCTAGTCCCCCGAGTGCGCCAACGACGTCTAGCACCACATTGAGCAGGCTCAGGAGCCGACCGCTCAGATCTTCGTTGGCCCGCTTGAGCGCATCGTAAAACGAGGGATGCTCAAAGCTGGCCAACTCGACCTTTTGCACCTTGTCGATGACTCGGCGCTGGATCCGCACGCCGATTTTTTCCTGCACATCGACCTGCAAAACCGCCCGCGCCATATCGAGCAGCATATAGGCAAAGAGCGTGCCGAAAAATCCGCCGACCCAAGGCAGGACCTGCAAAAAAGCCGCCCGTCCCTCGCCCAACACCGCGGCCAACTCATCGACGATCCGTCCGGTTAGCCACAGTTCTACCGCTGGCAGCAGAGAGCTGACCAGCGCCAGCGCCGCCAACCCACCCACTCCCAAGGGATGGACTCGCAGCGCCTCTTTGAGCATTTTGGGCAACAAGCTCATTGGTACCTCTGCGCTTGTAGTGCGAACATCCGCGCGTATTCGCCCCTGCGCGCCATCAACTCGTCGTGGGTTCCCTCCTCCAATACCCGGCCTTCGTCGAGGACTATGATGCGGTCGGCCACCCGGGCCGAGGCCATGCGGTGCGAGACGAAAACAGCCGACTTGTCCTCGCTCAAGGCACGGAACTGGCGAAAGACTTCCAGTTCGGCCCGGGGATCCAGCGCCGCAGTCGGCTCGTCGAAGACCAGAAGCTGCGCGTCGCGGAAATAGGCGCGCGACAACGCCAGCTTCTGCCACTGCCCGCGCGATAGGTCTTGTCCTCCCTCGAAGTAGCGCCCCAAGGTCGCGTCGTAGCCGGCGGCCAGCGCCGCTACTATTGGCGCGCTCCCGCCAGCCAGCGCCGCTTGCTCCACCCGGGCTTGATCGCCCAGTTCCTCGGCCTGCCCATAGCCGATATTCTCCCGCGCCGTGCGCTGATACTGTACAAAGTCTTGGAATACTGCGGCACAGCGCCGCCGCAGGATTTCCGGGTCGAGCTGGCGGCCATCTACCCCATTGTAGAGCACCCGGCCCTCACTCGGCGGATACAGCCCCAAGAGCAGCTTGACTAAGGTCGTCTTGCCTGCTCCATTGGCACCTACCAACGCCAGCTTCTCCCCGGGCCTGAGCCGCAGCGAGACCCGGTTGAGTACCGAGGGGCCGTCGCCGTAGGTAAACCTCACCCCCTCGACGGCGATGTCTAGCGGCCGCTCGGGTAGCTCTTCCCAGCCCACTCCCTGCTCGGTCGGCGACTCTACAAACGAGCGCAAGTCGCGGATATAGAGCGCCTGCTCAAAGACATCGCCCATCTGCCGCAGCATCTGGAAGAGGGTGCCTTGGAAGCGCACGATGGTCTCGGCTAGGGCGAAAAATCCGCCCAAGGTCAGGGCACCATAGGCCGCTTGATAGAGCAGAATGACCAGTGCCAACAGCGCCGAGCCGATCCCGCTGAGCCGCCCGCCGAACAAGTAGCGCTGCTGTTGCAAGGTCAGCCGGAAGCGCTGCCGGCGGAGCGTCTGGGCTAGATTCTCCCAAGTGCGGACGAGGAAGTCGCCCAGCCCGTAGAGCCGAATCTCCTTGGCGGCGTCGCGGTCGGTCACCAAACCCACCAAGTACTCGGCGCGGCGCTGCTCGGGCGTCTGTTCGTGGAAGAGCGCGTAGATTTCGCGGCCGCGCCGCATTTGGGTGTAGAAAACCGGGGCCGTGCCCAAGAACAGTACCAGCGGGATCGACCAGTGCCCGGTCGCAAAGAGCGCGATCAAGGTGCAGAGCACGATCGCGCTTTCGAGCGTGGACATCGCATCGCGGAAGATGCCATAGGCCCGGAAGTACGCCGCTTGGAGTGCCCGCTGCATGCGGTCGAAAAATTCCCGATACTCAAACTCGTTCAGCCCCACCCGCGCTGCTTGTTCGAGTACTCGCTCCTGCAACTGCCAGCTCGTCTTCTCCCGCACGGCCGCGGCCGCGTGTCCTCGCACGGCCGTGAGCATGGCCTCCAACAGCCGCAGCCCAGCCAACCAAGTTAGTAGCGGCACTACGACTGCAAACCCCGCGGCCCCTTGGCCGTACACCGCGTGGACGCCATCGACGAGTTCTTTGATGACTAGGATTCGCGCGGCGGGCAAAAAGGCTGGCAGGAATTGTCCGCAGACGCCGACGGCCATGGCCCAAGGCGCGCCGCGCCATAGCACCCCGGCAAACCACGCAAG
>VXZF01000693.1 GCA_009845645.1 Gemmatimonadota bacterium
CGCTGAGGTTCGGATCGAGTTCGACGGCGGCAATCGCCGCCCGCAGACCCGCACCGCCACCGCCTACGATCAATATATCGTGGTTAGGTACATTCACGGGAAAAGCTGCTTGAATAAATGGTGTGTTGCGAAGGTCAAAAAAAATTAAACCATATCGCCGATAGGAGCAACTGCCCAAGCACGGCGAGATTACGCCGGGGCCTGTAGTGCCCGTAGCCTGGCCACTTCGCGCGGTGTGGCGCGCCAAGCCGGGCTGGATTCGTGGCGCAGAGCATAGCCCAACGGCGTGAGTTCCTCGACCTCGGGGAAAAAGTGGTCCTGACCCTTGTGAACGCAGTCCATCACCTTATCGTCAGCCGTCGGGTTGCGCTGGATGCGTGCTCTAACCGTCAAGTCTGCCCCTTTGTCCAACAGATGCTCAAAGGTCTCCCAGCCCGTCCCTTGGTTGGCACCAATGGCGTGGAAGAGGGGCGTCTGACCGCCCACGCCGTTGCGGCCGACCTCGGCGCGGGCATTCAAATCGGCCCCGCGCCTCAGCAGCAAGTTCACGGCATCCAATTCGTGATATTCGACCGCCACGTGCAGGAGGGTGACACCCCGCAGCGTGAGATGGTCGCCATAGTCGAGCCAGAAGCGCGCCTCGACCAAGTCTGGACAGCAATCGAGGCGCTGCTCCAGTTGGTCGAGCCGTCCTCGGTGAATATCCATCGTCGGCCCGTCCTCAAAGGTAGCCCCTGCTTCGATGAGCGCTTCGACACAGGCGTGCAGATGGGCAGGAGGCGAGCGGTGGTACGTCTGCAAAAGCCCGTAGAGGACGCGGCAGTCCCAGCCTTCGTTGTACGCGTCGTCGGGGTGGACGCCTAGCTGTAGCAGACGCTGCATGTGGTCTAGATTGTGATTTTCGCAGCACCCAAAGAGCGCTTCGTTCAATTCGCTCAAATCGGCACCGCATTCGACCAACAGGCGCATGACGTCCAAGCTAGCGGCGATGCGGTCGGCGTACTGCAAGGGGGTATAGCTCTGCCCGTTCGCGCAGTCGATGCGGTGGTGCACCAGATGCGGGTGCTCGCGCAGTCGAGTAGCCAAAGCGTCTATATCGCGCTCGTCAAGGGTGTTTTGCAAGTCCGTGCTATTCATAGCCGTACTTGCTAACTTCGTCTTCGTCAAAGCCCATAAAGTGCGCCAGTTCGTGTACCAAGGTGATCTCCACCTCCCGCGCCAGCTCGCCCTGATCGGGAAAGTCCTCCTCCAAAGGCCCCTGATAGAGCGCGATTACCGGCGGCAAGTCGCCGCTGTCTTCGAAGCGGCGCTCGGGCAGAGGCGTGCCCGTGAAAAGTCCATAGAGCACTTCTTCTGGATCGCCGGTAATTTCCTCGACCAGCTCGGGGTCGGGCCAGTCCTCGACGACGATGGCTAGGTTGTCCAGCGCTTGGCGGAACTCCTCCGGCAGGCGCTGGAGGGCCTTTTCTACTAACTCTTCAAACGCACGGCGGCGCACGGCAACGCTACCAATCCGCGACGCTGCCGTCGTTTTCGTAGTAGAGTTCACCGCCCAATTCCTCTGAGTACTCGATCGTCTTTTCCACCTCAGACTCGATCAGGTCAAACCCCAACCCCGGCTTGGTCGGCAGTTCGACGTGGCCATCGACCACCTGCCACGGATCAACGAGCAGCCCCTCGCCCAACCCCGCGTCAATCTGTTCCTGCACGAGGAAATTGGGCACTACTGCATCAACCTGCATACAGGCGGAAAAGGCCACTGGGCCGATGGCGCAGTGCGGCATGATGTGGATGTAATAAACCTCAGCCATATTGGCGATCTTCTTCAACTCAGTAATCCCACCCGCGTGCGAGCCATCGGGTTGGATATAGGAAACGGCCTGCTTTTCAAAAATCTCCCGGAACTCCCAGCGCGAGAGCAGGCGCTCGCCCGTGGCAATGGGAAATGGTACGTGGTCGGAGACCTCCTTCAGCGCATCGACATTCTCCTGCGGAATCGGCTCTTCGACGAACATCGGCCGCATCCCCGCAAGCTGGCCACACACCTCAATCGCCAACCCCGGCGTCATCTTGCCGTGGAAGTCAAAGCACAACTCTACTTCGTCTCCGACCCATTCGCGCATGGTGTAGGCGTCTTTGACAAAGGCGTCGATTCGCGCCGGAGGCTCGTGAGCGCGCCACGTGCCCCCCGGCCCCGTCTTAAAAGCCGTGTAGCCTTTGGCCAGCAGCATGTCGAGCCGATTTCGCGCCGCTGCCAGCGCCTCGTCGGTCTGGCCGTGGATGCCCCAGTGCGCGTACACGCGAATCCGGTCGCGCACCGCACCGCCCAAGAGCATATAGGCGGGGACATCGTAGTGCTTACCGGCAATGTCCCACAGCGCCTGATCAATGCCCGACAGCGCGCTCATCAGCACATTGCCGCCGCGGAAAAAGGCCGAGCGATAGACGTGCTGCCAGTGGTGCTCAATGCGGAGTGGGTCCTTGCCGACGAAGTACTCGGCCAACTCTTCCACCGCCGCCCAAGTGCTCTTGGGCTTGCCCTCCAGCGTGGTCTCACCCCAGCCGACGATACCGTTGTCCGTGGTAATTTTGACCAAGCGCATGCGCTGGCGCGGGAAAAACTGTTCGATCTTGGCAATCTTCACCGTCTAGTCCTTTCGTTAGTGGGCCTCGCGCGTTACAACAGCACTCGACTTGCCGACCAAGAAATCGAAGTCAACTCCTTTGTCGGCCTGCATCACGTGGTCGATATAGAGGCTGACGTAGCCCCGGGTATCGTGCGGCGCGGGGGGCCGCCAAGCGGCACGGCGACGCGCCAGTTCCTCGTCCGACACGTCTAGATGCAGCCGCCGACCTGCTACGTCGAGCTCGATCATATCGCCGTCGCGCACTAGCGCCAGCGAGCCGCCAATGGCCGCTTCAGGGGCCACGTGCAGGATCACGGTGCCATAAGCCGTGCCGCTCATGCGGCCATCGGAAATGCGCACCATGTCCCGGATGCCCTTCTCCAGCAACTTTTTTGGCAAGCCCATATTGCCGACCTCGGCCATGCCTGGATAGCCGACCGGCCCGACGTTTTGCAGTACCAGTACGCTCGATTCATCCACGTCCAAATCGGGGCTATCGATCCGTTCGTGATAGTCCTCAATCGTCTCAAAGACCACCGCTCGACCCCGGTGCTGCATCAACTCGGGCGAGGCAGCCGACGGCTTGATGATCGCCCCATCCGCGCAAACATTGCCCCGCAGCACGGCCAAGCCCGCGGCCTCGATAAGCGGCGCGTCCAGCGGCACAATCACGTCGCGATTGTAGCAGACGGCCCCGGCGACATTCTCGCCAAGCGACTTACCTGTCGCCGTCAAAGCGTCTAGAGCCAAGGAATCCCTCAGCTCTTGGATCACCACTGGCAAGCCACCGGCGTAATAAAAATCCTCCATCAGATACTTGCCCGCGGGCATCAAGTTGACCAATAGCGGCAACTCGCTGCCGAGGCAGTCAAAATCGTCCAAGGACAACTCGACGCCAACGCGCCCGGCGAGGGCCAGCAAGTGGACGACGCAGTTGGTCGAACCGCCGATGGCCGCGTTGACCTTGATGGCGTTCTCAAAGGCCGTGCGTCCGAGGATGTTGGACATCTTGAGGTCTTCGCGCACCATCTCGACGATGCGCGACCCCGCTAAGTGCGCCAGAACCTTGCGCCGCGAGTCCGGGGCTGGGATCGCCGCGCCACCGGGCAGGGTCATGCCGAGCGCCTCGACCATACAGGCCATCGTCGATGCCGTGCCCATCGTCATGCAGTGCCCATCCGAGCGCGTCATGCCGTCCTCGGCCAGCCCAAACTCCTCGCGCGTCATCTTCCCGGCGCGAAAATCCTCGCTGAACTTCCACACATCCGTTCCTGAACCAATATCGCTGCCGCGGTACTTGCCGTTGAGCATGGGGCCGCCGGGCACGACAATCGTCGGCAGATCGACGCTGGCCGCCCCCATCAAGCACGCTGGCGTAGTCTTGTCGCACCCGGTCAGGAGCACCACGCCGTCAACCGGGTTGGCGCGAATGCACTCCTCCACGTCCATGCTCGCCAAATTGCGGAAGAGCATGGTCGTTGGACGCATGATGGGCTCGCCGAGCGAAGTGACCGGGAATTCCACGGGTAACCCCCCAGCTTCGTACACGCCGCGCTTGACGGCTTCGGCCAAGTCGCGGAAGTGAATATTGCACGGCGTCAGTTCGGACCACGTGTTGCAGATGCCGATGACCGGGCGGCCGTCGAATTCGTGCTCGGGCAGGCCGCGCTTCATCCAGCTGCGGTGAATGAACCCGCCTTTGTCCTCGCGTCCAAACCAATCGGCGCTCCTCAGTTTCCCACGATCTGCTGCCATTAACTTTCCTCTGATTTTATTTTCTCCCTAGCGGAGAGGCAATCAATCTAGGCGATCTCTTGGCTCTAGCAATATATTTAGTTAGTAAGCCGCTAGTTAATAACCTCTTGCGATTACGGGGTAACATGGTACGCTGGGTTGAAACCCACCTCTGAAAGACGATATGAATCTCAAACGCATTGCCGTCATTGGGGCCGGCACTATGGGGTGCGGCATTGCCCAAGTTTTGGCCCAAGCCAGCAGGGAAGTCCTGCTCTACGACGCAGATTCCTGCGCCCGCGAACAGGGCCTCGCCTCCATCGCCGCACGCCTGCGCCAACAAGCTGTCAAAGGCCGGCTAGAGCCAGCCGCCAGCGAAGCGGCCATCGCTGCGCTACAGGGTATCTACCAACTCGCCGACATCGACACCGCCGACATGGTCGTCGAAGCAGTACCCGAACACCTAGACCTCAAGCTCGCTGTCTTTGCCCAACTCGGACAATTTGCCGGGCCAAAGGCCATTCTCGCCAGCAACACTTCCGGCTTGGATATCGACGCTCTCGCCGCCGCGTCCGGTCGGCCGGACAAGGTAATTGGCATGCACTTCTTCAACCCGCCCCCGACCATGCCCCTAGTTGAAATCGTGCGTGCAACCGAGACCTCGGACCAGACCTTTGCCGCGGTCATGGCCTTGGCCCAAGACCTAGACAAGACTCCCGTCGCAGTCGCCAACAGTCCCGGTTTTGCGGTCAACCGCATCCTCTTTCCCATGATCAATGAGGCCATCTACGCCCTCGCCGAAGGCGTGGCTAGCGCCGAAGACATCGACCGGGTGATGGTGCTGGGAGCGAGCCATCCCATAGGGCCGCTGGCCTTAGCCGACTACGTCGGACTCGACGTAACCTTGGATATTCTCGAATCGTTTGCTCAGCGTCTAGACCGCGCCAAATACCGCCCTTGTCCCCTGCTGCGCGAGATGGTCGCGCAAGGAGCGTTGGGCCGCAAGACGGGTCGGGGATTTTTCTCCTACTCGTGACAACGGGCACCAATGTTGCGCTTCCTTATCCTCTTGTGCCTCCTCGCCACCTGTAGCTGCTTAATCCGTTCAGCACCGCGCTATACGGCCGACTCCAGCGTGACGCGCGAACTTGAAAAGCGTCGCCGCGCCAGCCCCAGCCGCCTCGCGCACGTCGTCGAAGGGTATCTCGGCATACCCTACAAGTGGGGCGGCAACACCCGCGCTGGCATGGACTGCTCGGCCTTTGTGCGGGCCATTTTCCGCAAGACGTATGGCATTGAATTGCCTCTCACCGCTAGGCAAATATACCGCGTCGGCCGCCCCGTCAACCGACTGCAGGACCTCAAACCAGGGGATCTAGTTTTCTTCAGGCTTGCCCTCTCAGGGCCGGGCATCTCCCACGTCGGGATCTACCTCGGCAAGGAGCGCTTCGCCCATGTGGGCGTGAGCACCGGCGCAACCATTACCTCGCTCGACAACCCTTATTTCCGCCGCCGCTACGTCGGCGCTCGGCGCGTCGAGCGCTAAGCAGCTATCTGAGGTCGTGCGGCGGCACAGTATCCGCAGATGAACGCAGATGAGATAGGGGCGAGAGAAAATTGCTTGGGCGCACTCGGAATGTTCAGATGCCCTCTAAGGTGCAATTCCGCCTACTTTTTTTGGCCTGCTTCATAGAGGCCTGTTGCTGCTATTTGGTCTCCCTCGGCGATCTCCAACGCCAAATATCGCAGATGTGGACCGGCGTCTTTCCCGCTTTTCTCTGCTATGTATTCGCTGCGTATCTCGTCCTGCGACGGG
>VXZF01000153.1 GCA_009845645.1 Gemmatimonadota bacterium
TTTGGGCGGCTCCATCTTTGACATAGACAAGCTGGGCTGGCTCAATGGACGCTATCTGCGCGAGGATCGGACGCCGGAAGCCTTGTTGGCGGAGCTAAAGGGCTGGTTGCTCAATGACGAATACGTCGGGCAGATGCTGCCGTTTATGCAGCAGCGGCTAGAGACGCTGGGGGATTTTGTGCCGCGCGTGGCGTTTTTCTTCGCCCGGCAGGTGGAGCCAAAGGCCGAGGATTTGGTGCCGAAAAAACGGGAAGCCGCCGAGGTAGCGCGGATGCTGCAAACAGCCGTGTGGGCTTTGGACGAGGTGGTGGAGTGGGACAAAGACGGCGTGGCCGAGGCCGTGCGCCGGGTGGCTGCGCATTGGGAGTGGCCGGTTCGCGACGTGACTGTACCGCTCATTGTCGCGCTGACTGGCGAGCGAGTGGGGCCGCCGCTGTTTGAATCCGCCGCGCTCTTGGGGCCGGAATTGACTAGGATGCGGCTATTGGACGCTATGAAGGCGTTGGGTGGGCTGTCGAAGAAACAGGCGAGCCGGTTGGAGAAGGATTGGAGGCGGTGAAATTCCTCGGTGGCCCAGATGCGGCTGGTTCAAAACGGACGGCTGCGTCGTGCAGGTCGCCACGGTCTTCCACCGCAGAATGTATGGCTAGCGGCGGTCGAGCCGGACCGGTGTCCGGCCGCCTTCGCGGATGCTGTAGGACTGATTCATTTCGAGGCCGGTAAACAGTTGCTGCGCGCCCGTGGTTGGCCAAGTAACTTCGACAGCTTCGATAGCCGTGGCCTGTCCTAGACCGATTTCCTGTTGCAGACTCGATCCGCCGAAGCTGGCTCCTGTGCCGACGGTGGCGTAGATGTTCCTCGTTCCCTCCACAGTTGCGACCTGGACCCTGATGCGCGCTCCCAAGGCGGCGCGATTGGATTGTACTCCTTCCAACAGGAGTGTGATCCAGTGGTTGCCGTGCCCGGGGTTTTCAAATAGGACATTCTGGAACACGTCTCCGGTATAGGCCCCGCCTATGACCGCATAGATATCTTGGTCGCCGTCGTTGTCGAGGTCGCCAAAGGCCACGCCGTGCCCCTTTTGCAGATGGCCGAAGCCGCCGGAGGTGGTAACGTCCTCGAAGAAGCGCCCGGCGGCATTGCGGAACATGCGGTTGGGCATGACCGAGCGCAGCGAAGGCGATCCCGTGCCGACATAAAAATCCAGCCAACCGTCGTTGTCGAGGTCGCCGAAATCGCAACCCATCGTATAGAGCACCTTGTCAACGCCTGCTTCCGCGCTGCGCTCGGCAAAAGTCCCGTCGCCATTGTTGCGGTACAGGCGAGGACGCTCAGCCGCAGTCGCTAGCCCTAGATAGTCGGCGGCTACATCGCCGGCGCTGGCCTCGTAATGGTATCCCGAGACAAAGATGTCCAGCCAGCCGTCGTTGTCGTAGTCCCAGAACCAAGCTGGGAAGCTGCCTAGGGGTTCGGTCACGCCTGCTTCCTTGCTCTTGTCGGTGAAGGTCCATCCGCCGAACTCGTTGGGACCATCGTTGGCGAAGAGGAAATTGGTGCCGGTGAGCCGCGAGACGTACAGGTCAATTAGGCCATCGTTGTTGTAATCGCCCCAAGCGGCTCCTTTTACATAGCCGATGACGGCGACCCCGGTTGCCTCGGCCACCTCGACAAACTGCAAATCCTCTGCTCGCCCGTTGCTGTGAAAAAGTTCACACCGGTGGATCCGACCTCCATACGATTCGTTGCCAACAAAAAGGTCCAGCCAGCCGTCGTTGTCGTAGTCGCCCCAGGCGGCTGTCTGCGTCGGGTGGAAGGTGAGCAGGCCGACCTGCTCGGTTACGTCGGCAAAGGTTTCATTGCCGTTGTTGTGCAATAGCGAGTTGGGGTGCAGGCCGTCGTCTTCCCACCAGCCACCGCGCAAAACCAATACGTCCGCATAGCCGTTGTTGTCGTAGTCGGCGTGGACAATTTGCAATCCACCGACGATCCCGGTCAGGCCGGCTGCTGCGGTCCGTTCTGCAAAGGTCCTATTGCCGAGGTTGGCAAAATAGCGGATTTGGTCGTTGAGGCCCCAAGATGAGGCCATGATATCCAGATGGCCATCGCCGTCGAAGTCGTCCATGATGCTGCCGCCGGCCATGGAGACCAAATCCAGTCTCAGCGCCGGTGCCACATCGGCGAAGCGCTTGATATCGTGGTCGGAGACAAAAACCTCGGGCGGGACGAGCCATTGCGCTGGCACCTGTTCGGGGTACATGCCCAAGGTCATATAGGCGATGTTCAAAAGCCAGCGGACGGTGAGGTCGTCTGGGTGATCTGCTAAATACGCGGTGAATTCTGCCAGTGCCGCCCGAGACCCTCGCTCAATGGTGTGGACTCCGTCGCCGCCAATCGGCAAAAGGCACGAGGCCGTTGCGTGTCGAGCGAGACAGTTTTCCTGCTCCCCGAGGCGCATATAGGACAGTCCCAGCAGGACGCGTACGTCCGGGGTTAGTTTGAGATTGATTTGTTGGAGCTGCGGCTGGAGCTTTTCGAACTCGTCAATGGCGGCTTGACTCTGGCCGGCGCGCAACAACTCCCGCGCCAGATAGGCATTGGCGCGCAGGCGAGCGGCGGTATCGGGTGGCTGCGGCAAGGTTTTGAGGTATTCTACGCGCGCCGCGTTGATATAGGTGTTAATGGCGGGGTTCAAATTCTGCGCGATCTCCGCCAAGCGAGCGGCCATGCGCTTTGTGCTAGGGGCTTGGTAGGGCATCGGCGGCTCTGTGGCACAAGATAGCGCGACAAGAGCCACGCCCAGCATAGATCTCATGTTACGGTTCTCCGTGCAGCCGCTTGAAGCGCGCCAGAGCCTGCACGGCGCGTAGGGAGTCGCCGAGCGCCCGGTAGGCCAAGGCCAAGCCGTAATGGGCGCGGGCATAGCTTGAATCCGTCGCCAGTGCCGTGCGAAAGTGGTCCAATGCCTCCTCGGCTGCCCCTTCGCGCAGCGCCACACCTCCAAGGCCGTGGTAGGCGTCCGCGTACCCTTCCTGGTGATCGAGTGCTGCAGTGAATGCCTTGCGTGCTTGCGCCAATTCCCCCTTGGCAAAATGGGCGTTGCCGAGGTTGTACCAAGCGAGAGCGTACTCTTCGTCCAGTGCCAGCGCTTGGCGGAAGGCGGCGATGGCCTCGTCCAAGCGGTCGAGGCGGGCATAGGCATTGCCCAAATTGTGCCAAGCTGGCGCATGGTTGGGGTTGATCGTCAGCGCGCGCTGGAAGGTTGCCACTGCTTCGCTTGCCACGCCCAGTCGAGCATAGATCCGGCCTATTTCAAAGAGTGCCATCGCATCGTGCGGATTGCCGTCGAGGATTGTTTTCCACCGGAGGATTTCCCCAGAGTACGCGTCAATACGGTTGAAGGCGCGCAGGGCCTCTTCGCTCGCCTTGGCCTTGCCTTGTTTTTGGTAGGTCTGGGATAGGTTGTAATAGGCTTGTGGGTCGAGCATATCGAGGTGAATGGCGCGGCGCAGGGCTTGGGCCGCTGGCTCGTATTGCCCCAGCTTGGTGTGGGCTACCCCCAGCCAGTTAAATGCCGCTGCGGCCGTCGAATCCGCGGCAATGGCCGCCTCAAAGCTCGCTGCGGCCTCCTCGTACCTTCCCAAGCGAAGGTGTGCCCGCCCCAAGCCGATCCGGGGGGCGACCGCCGTCGGTTGCAAGGTCACGGCCCGCGCAAGGAGCTCGGCGGCCTTGTCGCACTGCCCCAGCTTGAGGCAGTACACATCGCCCAGCGCGGTGTATGCTAGAATGTATTTAGAGTCGCTGGTAATGGCCTGTTCCAACGCTGCCGCCGCCTCTTGATACGCACCTTCTTGACCGAAGGCCGCGCCGATGTTGTAGTGCGAGGGAGCGTGGTCTGGCTCGCTTAAAAGCGCCTGCTGGTAGGCTTGACGGGCTTCTGCAAAGCGTTGCTGCCGCAGATAGACGGCCCCCAGCCCCCGGTGCGCGTCCGCACAATCGGCGCATCCCTGCGCGACCCTTTGGTATGCTTGTGCAGCTTGATCTAATTCGCCTCGCTTAAACAGGATGTTGCCGATCCCCACCTGCGCTCCGGTGTGGGTGGAATCCAACGCCAAAGCTCGGCGAAAGGACTGTAGGGCCTCGGGGTAACGCGCCTGCTCGTGGTACCCTTGGCCGAGAGCGTAGTGGGCCTCGGCGTCCGTCGGATCTTCCGCGATCTGGCGCTGATAGCGGACCTCCCGCTCGCCTAGACTTTCTTCGGCGGGCGTACATCCGTAAAGCTGGGCTAGCAGGCAGACAACGGCCCAGTGGCGCGCTCTGGTCCTTTTCCACTGGTTGCTCATGCTCAGCCGGAGGAGGGAGGTTCTTCCACTTGGTGGATCTGGTCGATGGGCACTTGTACGAGCGTTTGCACGATTCCACTGGGCCAGCGGATCTGGACGCGATCCACCTGTTTGCGCTGGCCCAAGCCGAAGTACACCCGCAGATCGTTTTGCGAAAGATAGCTGCTGCCGCTGCGCACTTCCTCGACCTGCACCAAGTCGCCGCTTACCACCCGGATCACCGCCCCAATCCCGTCCCGGTTGCTGACCCGGCCGATGGTCTTAAAGGCGATCCAGTGGTTGCGCTGGCCGCTGTCGTTGCGCAGCAAAAACGCCCGCTGGTTGTTGTTGGAGACAAAAGCATCCAGATCGCCGTCGTTGTCGTAGTCGGCAAAGGCCGCACCTCGGCCGACTCCGCCTAGGGTTGTAGTCGGCGCGAGCGCAAACCGTCCAGCCCCGTCGTTGGCAAAGAGTTGGTCCGGCTGCGGATAGGACGCGGCTTGGTCAAACGCCTGCACTTCTGGATGGACGTGGCCATTGGCTAGGTAAAGGTCTAAGTCACCGTCGTTGTCGTAGTCGAAAAAATCCGTGCCAAAAGTCAAGGTAGAAAGCGTAGGCTCGCCCAATCCCGACGGAAAGCTCAGGTCGGCAAAGGTGCCGTCGCTGTCATTGCGATAGAGGCGGCAGCTTTCCCATTGGAAGTTGCAGACCACGATGTCCAGGTCGCCGTCCCGGTCGCAGTCGCCAAAGTCCGTGCCCATGCCAGCCTCGGGGCGTGCGCTCTCGCTGAGTGCCACCCCCGCGCTCAATCCCACTTCGGCGAACCGCGTTGCGCCGTCGTTGCGGAAGAGGAAATTGGCCTTCATGTCGTTGGCCACATACAGGTCCGTGTCGCCGTCGCCGTCATAGTCGCCAAAGACGACGCCTAATTGGCGGCCAGCCTCGCTGTACACGCCGGCTGGCCGGGTAATATCGGCGAATTTCCCACCTCGGTCGTTGCGGAAGAGGGAGCCGGATTCTCCTTTGTATTGAGTGGGGGCGCAATAGACCGGGACCGCTCCTTGGTGACACCCTTCGTCATGCGCTAGGTCAACGGAGACGTTGTTGGCCACATAGAGGTCTAGATCGCCGTCGTTGTCGATGTCGGCAAACGCCGCGCTAGTACTCAGGCGGGGATCGCCGACCCCGGCGTCAGCGGTTTGATCGGCAAAGGTGCCGTCGCCCTGATTGCGATACAGGACATTGGGGCCGAAGTTGGTCACGTACAAATCCACGTGTCCGTCGTTGTCGATGTCTCCGACGCAACTGCCCATACCATAGCCCGGATGGCCCGTCCGCGTGCGCTCTGTCGCATCCGTGAAGGTTCCGTCACCTCGGTTGTGATAGAACGCGTTGGTGGGGAGGTCCTCGGCGACAAAACCCGGTAGCGGCGCGCTGTTGACCGCATAGAGGTCTTGGTCGCCGTCGTTGTCGTAGTCGAGGAAGGCCGCGCCCGACCCATAGGTTTCCACGTAGTAGTAGCGCCCGCTCGCCCCATTCTGATGGTGGAATTCGATCCCCGCCTCTTGGGCCACCTCGACAAATGCTGGTCCGATCTCTGGGTCTGTTGGCCCGCATCCTGCACTGACCACGACGAGCAGCACCCACAAAGACAAAACCGCAGCCACAGGACTAGTAGGAAGCGGGGGAATTGAGATGAACGTGGATTGCCTCGACGAGTGATGTCATGGGCTAGCGGGGCTGGCGTCTAGTTTGCCCAACTGCTCTTCAAACACCACAACCCGATCGGCGTATTGATTCCTGAGCCGGGTGAATAAGGAATCGAAGAGGGTCTTTTCT
>VXZF01000635.1 GCA_009845645.1 Gemmatimonadota bacterium
GATTAGCCGCTCGGGCCAAGAGTTCATCATCGAGGAAGTCGAGGTCTTTGGCGATGGCTTCGCGCCCACTGGCAGCTATCTCTCCGAAGTCATCGACCTCGGCGAGGCGGCCAACTTTGGCCAAATCCGTCTGCAGACCCGCTTCGACCCCTTGACTAACGTGGTATTGCAGACGCGCACAGGCTCGGTGCCCGACCCCAAAATTTACTATCGCAAAACCGATATCTTTGAAGGCGAGGATCGGCAGGAAGAACCCATCTTGCCGATAGGCTCACCCGAGGCGGTCGACGAGTACGACGATCTGACCTCGTCCGACAAGGGCGCGATCATCGACAACATCGACGAGTGGAGTCCCTGGTCGGCACCATACGAGGACTTCTTTGGCGATCTACTCTCGCCGGGCAACCGCCGCTATGTCCAGTTCCGCCTGTTGTTTTCGTCCGAGGACGCGCGCCAGTCGGCCTTTGTCGATTCGCTTTCCTTTGATTATTCGACCCCGACGCTGGCCGAAGACCTGACGGCCGAAATCACTCCAGCGACGGTCACCCTCGGCGAGAGCAATACCTTCGACTACTACATTCGCTCGACTTTCGGCCCGGCCAACGACGGATTCGACCGCGTGGAAATCCGCACGCCTTTCAAGGCAACGGTCAACAGTGTCGAGTTAGATGGGGTACCCGTATCCTTTACAGAGGAGGACGCAGAGGACGAGAACAGTCTGGCCATACAACTAAGCGATGACCGAGTAACCGAATCAGGCCAGCTTTTGCGCATCCGCTTCGAGGCCATGGTGACCGTCTATGGCACCACTTTTTTCGCCAAGGTCTTCGACAGTCAGACCGGAGAGCTCGGTCAAGACGTGGTGGCCGGAGACGCTACTCCCGAAGCCCAAGCCGACCGCCTCTCCATCCAAGGCGCGTTGCGCCAAGAGCTCGTCCTCGAATTGAAGGCCGATCCGCCGGTATTTAGTCCCAACGGCGATGGAGTCAACGACAAACTCCAGGTGTCCTACATCTTGCTGCGCGCGCTCTCGCAGGTGCCCGCCGACCTAATCGTGTACGACCTCGCGGGCCGCCCAGTGCGGCACTTGCAAAAAAGCGGCGCGCTCAATGGGCCACAGCAAGTAACTTGGGATGGCTTAGACGAGAGCGGTTCTATTGTGCCACCCGGGCTCTACATTCTGCGGCTTTCAATTGATACGGATACTGGCTCTGAAGACCGATCACTGCTGATAGGGCTGGCGTACTGAGAGCGCGGCTTATGTCCATCCCACTAGGGCATACTAAGGGAACACGGCTATGACAATCACTCGCGCACTATGCCTCGTTATCGTGTTGGGCAGTTTCGCCTTTGGCGAGCGCATCTCGTTTGACTCCCGATCCACTTGGCAAGAATGGGCGCACCCGGTCGGTGCCGTCGAACTACAAGCGACTGGCCGAATCCAACCCGTGCCCGTGCGCAAAAACATCGACGCCGTGCGCAATGCCGAGCACTTTGGCGGCGGCATCCGCAGCGTTGGCAGCAACGCCCGCGACGCGGGCCTCATCATGGATGGCGACCCGGCGACTAGCTGGTCGCCCGACCCGGCCGACGGCATTGAAAACGCCTATATCGAACTCGACTTGGGCCGCTTGGTGACGGCCTCCGAGATCGTCATCACTTTCGACAAATCCGCGCCGCCCTTTGAATTTTTCGACATTCTGCTGTCAAGCGGCGAGAAGTTCTTTACCAACGCACTGGTGCCCGTGGAAGGCACCTTGGGCTACGGCCTCTCCAAGGGTGTTGGCTTCAATGAGAGCCATGAGCTCGTTCTTGATCCTCGCCAGCGCACCTTGGGCTTGAGCGCATCCGGCTCGGACGACATTGGCGGCGGCTTTGTCGATAGCACCGTCCGCGAGTTCAAGGAATCTTCGGGCCTAATCCGCATCGTTCGCATCGAGTTGTCCAAGTTCGTCGAGGGCGCTGGCCTAGCCGAGATTTCGGTCTCCACTATCGGCGACAATATCTCCCTCGGTATCATTGAGCGCGGCGGCAACATCGAACTCATCACTGACTTGCAGGCCGTACTTTCCGGCGGCGAAAATATGGTGGACGGCGATATTGTCACCAACTGGGGCATGCAGACTTATCACCAAACCCAGACCGGCTTCGACATCTTCAATCGCATCATCTTTGATCTAGGGGCCCATTACTGGATTGACCAGATTCGCATCATCGGCGAACCGGCCGGTGCCCCATCGCGGATCCGCAGCCGCTACGCCAACTTTTTCTGGTACCAGCTTCTCGCATCCGACGGCTCGATAGCCCCGGACGGCACCTTGAATTTTCACGAAATCGCCTTTGTTGACGACAGCCCGTTGAACGAGACGACTATCCGCAACTTCGACCATCAATTCGAGCTGCAGAAAATTCGCTACATCAAGCAGTACTTCCCTTCCTCCCGCCACGGCGGCCAGCGCACGGGCACCCATGGCTCCTACCGCCTCTTCGCCCTTATTAGCGAGTTCCAGATCTACGGCGAGGGCTTTCCCGCCGAGTTGCAGCTAACCTCGCCGATCCTCGACCTCGGCGCAGCCAAGGCCCTGACTTCGGTCGAGTGGGACGCCGATGTTCCACCCAGCACGCGTATCGAACTGCGTAGCCGCACCGGCAATGAAGTTGTCGAGAATATTCACTACTTCGACAAGAAGGGCAAAGAGATCACTGAAAGGAAGTGGAACAAGACGCCCAAGAGCTTGCGTGGGCCAACTGAAACCACGATTTCCGTCGGCTCGGACTGGAGCGTCTGGAGTGATCCGTACGTAACTTCCGGTGCGCTCTTTAACTCGCCCTCGCCACGCCGCTATGCCCAACTCGATCTGCGCCTGATTTCGGACGACCCCAACGCGGCACCGTCGATCAATGCCCTGCACTTGAATATGGAAAATCCCATTGCCCTCGAAACCCGTGCCGAGGTTTTCCCCAGCCAAGTCGAACCGGGTGTCAAAAAGGACTTTACATACTTTGTCCTGCCGATTTTTGGCGGGCGCTCGCAGGGCTTTGATCGCCTGACCATGACCGCGTCCGTGCCCGTTGACTTCACCAGTCTGACGTTGGGAGACGAGCCAGTGGAGGTCGCAGTTACCCCAATCGCCGAGGGGTTTGTCGTCGATCTACCAACCACGGTTCGTCGCTCGGAGCTAATCGAGCTTTCGTTCAGCAGCACCATTTACCAAAACCAGACGCGTTTTGATCTTTTCCTCGGCAACAGCGACCTCGGCACCAACGTGCGCCAGCTCGTTGACCAAGGCGATGCCAGAGCCGATGTGCCGAGCGAATCCGTCTCTGTGCAATTGCCGATCAACGATCTCCTACTGGCCAATGTCGCCCTTTCGACGCGCGTGCTGACGCCCAATGGCGATGGGATCGGCGACGAGCTAGGCATTGAATTCGACGCGCTCAAGTTGGTGACACCGCGGCCAATCCGAGTCCACATCTACGACTTGGCTGGGCGCGAAATGCGCGTCCTCGATAGCGGCGATGGGCTCGCTCGACGCCATCGCTTCACTTGGGACGGTCGCGATGACGCAGGTGTGCTCGTGAGACCGGGGACCTATCTAGTGCAGATTGAAATTGCTGGCGACTCCGAGACCGAGACGGTACAGCGGATCGTACCGGTGGCCTACTGAGGGGGACTGCTTTTGCCCACCTTACAGCAAAAAGGAATTGCGATGACCCGTGCTGCACTCGCATTAGCCTTCCTAGCGATGGGATATAGCACTCCGGCCGCGGCTGCGGAACGGCTCAAAATAGGCGGCGATGGACTGGAGTGGGAGAGCAACTCGCTCATCTTCAATGCACTCGAAGTCACCGAAGATGGAGGCCTCTCGCCGCTGGAGGCCGACCCTGAAGAAAACATCCTGCCGCGTATCAAGGAACTCGGCGGCAGCGCGACCACCTCGGTGCGCACGGCTGCGGCGCGTTCCAATCAGATAATCAACGAACTTATCGACGGCTCCCACACCACGGGTTGGCGCGTGTACACCAACCCCAACGGCGCTGAGCTTGAAGTCGATATGGGTGCCATTTTCGTCCTCCACCGCCTCTATTTTCGCCGCGGCGTCCTCAACGACGACGAGCGATCGCTGCGCGGCTACGAGTTCTATGCCAACGATGGCGATTCACTCAACTTCATCGGCGGCAATCCCGTGTACGCGCTCATAGCACAAGACCGCTCGCACGGCCTGCCCGAGTTGGATCTGAGCTTTCCGCCGACCAAGGTGCGTTTTTTTAGGCTGCGCAGCACGGGCGAACGCGGCTTCCAGATGGGCGACCTCGAGGTGTTTGGCGTCGGCGTCACGCCCTTCGCCCAGTACATATCGCAAGTGATTGACCTAGGTGAAGCAGCCAACTTCGGGCCAGTCGATGTGTATGGCCGCATCGACGGTGCCGCGCAAGCCCAGTTCAGCACCAAAACCGGCTTCGTCGCCACGGACTCGCTTTACTTCCGCCAGACGGGCATTCCCGGGGAATTGGAGGAAGTGGCCCTAGCGGATTTCGACCGCACGCTCGATCCATCGTACGCTGGCGTCGTCCTCGAAAACGACCGCGACTGGAGTGCGTGGTCTCCGCCCTACGCTGAGCTGCTCCAAGCCTCGATCAATTCGCCGGACAACCGGCGCTACCTCCAGTTCCAATTCAAGCTCCTGTCGGGCAGCTTGCTCGACAAAGCCGTCATCGACTCAGTGGTCTTCAACTACACGGTGCCGTCCCTCGCCGATTCGGTCATTGCCGAAATCAGTCCGGCCACGGCGATCCTCGGGCGGGAGAACGAATTTACCTATCACCTGCGCTCGGTCGTCTCGAGCGGCAATCGAGGCTTTGACACCGTGATCATCCACACTCCGTTTGCGGCCCGCGCCACGGGTGTGCGCGTCGATGGCGTCGAGATTGACAACTTCACCACGACATCCGATTTGGGCCGCTTACAGGTGAACTTTCCCGACCAACGCATCACCCGTAGCGGTCAAGAAGTCGCCGTGCGCTTTGCCAGTTTGGTCACCGTCTCCGGTACGGAATTTCGCGGCGAGGTCGCCGACAGCCAATCCGACGCGTTTCCGCAGCGAGTCGCTTTCGGCGATGCGGCAGAGGAAGCCGCCGACAACACGCTTGTCGTCAGTGCCCGTATCGACGACGAGCTTTTTACCGGCGTTGTGTTCTCGTCCGCGGTAATCACCCCCAATGGCGATGGCATCAATGACCAGATCACCCTCGACTACATTCTGCTCAAGGCGACCCACGAGGTCGAAGTCGAGGTCGTCGTGTACGACTTGAGCGGCCGGCCGGTGCATCGCCTTTACCAAGCCCGCGATCGCTCCGGCCCCAACCAAGTTAGTTGGGATGGCCGCGATGCCGACGGCGTGGTGCCACCCGGGATGTACTTGCTCCGCCTCAAAGCCGCTACCGACGCTGGCATCGCCACGCAAATGCGGAGCATTGCCGTAGTGTATTAACACAGGGCCGGGCCATCTCGGCCACCGATCTTTTCTCCGCGCGGTTAAGCCGCGCCAAGCACAAGTGAACGCCTAAGGGAGGGTTGTTATGCGCAAAGTTATGTTCTGGGGGGTTGCCCTGCTGGTCCTAGCCGTTGCAGCGTCCAGCGTCCAAGCAGCAACCCCGGGGCGCGAGCGCGGCGCCACCTCGCAGGTTAGGATCGAGGGCTTTGACCCACTGATCCCGACCATGCGCAAGTGGTACGTGCCCCAAGATCTCTACTATATCTATAACTGGGGAGGCTACAAGTACACCAACTACGCCAAGGAACCGTATCAGCGCTATGTCAACACGCAGTTAGAAGGCACGGGCCAGTACGACATCTTCGGCAACTGGATCACCCGTGGCTGGCGCATTTACGAGTGGCGCCAGCAGCAGCCGCTGGCCTTTGGTAGCTCGGTCTTCAAAGACGGCCGCTTTGGCTCTTGGTTCCAAAACCTATTGGTGGCTGCGGATTCCAAGGGCCAGTACTACTCCGCTCTGACCGTCGGCGATTACATCCGCACGACCCTGACCCCGCTGACCTTCAGCCGCTCGCGCTTCAACGGCGTCCAATGGGACTTTGCGTCCGACAAGTACGAGGCCACCGTGCTGCTGTCGCGCGTCAATGA
>VXZF01000062.1 GCA_009845645.1 Gemmatimonadota bacterium
ACCGCACCGGCGCGTTGACACCGATGGAGGTGCGCGGGATGGACCGCATCGCGCTCGACGAGGTGACCATCGGCGATGCGTACAAACACGTGGGGTATGCGACGGGGTTGATCGGCAAGTGGCACAATGGAGCGTTCGACGATCGCTATCATCCCAACGCACGCGGCTTCGATGAGTTTTTGGGCTTTCGCGGCGGGTGGATGGATTATTTTGACTGGTGGGTCGAGCGCAACGGGCGGCGCGAGACCGCGGACGGGCGCTATTTGACCGATATGTTCACCGACGAGGCGGTGGATTTTATTACGCGGCACCGGCAGGACCCCTTTCTGCTCTGCATGATGTACAATGCGCCGCATTCGCCGTTGCAGGCCCCCGACGAAACGGTGCAGCCCTATCTCGACGCGGGGATGAGCCCGGGCGTAGCGATTACCTACGCCATGAACGAGATCATGGATCGGGGCGTCGGGCGGATCGCGGAAACATTGGCAGACTTGAGGCTGGCGGACGATACGATCCTGATGTTCACCAGCGACAACGGACCGGCGTTCAGGTTGCGGCCCGACCAAGTGCCCGAAGGGATGAGCACGGATACACGGCGCTACAATTGCGGCTTTAACGGGCAGAAAGGGTCGGTTTACGAGGGCGGCATCCGGGTGCCGATGATCGTGCGCTGGCGCGGCGGGTTGGAGGGGGGGCGGCAGATCGACGAGTTGGTGCACAGTATGGACTGGTTGCCGACATTAGCCGGGCTGTGCGGTATCGAGCGACCCGGCGGGCGGGCCTTGGACGGGCGCGACGCCGCGGCGGTGTTGCGCGGTGCCGGCGATGACGCTCCGGCGCGCTTTTGGCAGCTCAACCAATTTCAGCCCGTCGGCTGGATCAACGCGGCCATGCGCGAGGGGCCGTGGAAGCTGGTCCGTCCCCAGTTGGCGCAAAAGCCCAAGACCGATGCGGATAAGCGCGTGATGGAGCGCTACGTGGAAGTGGATATCCAATACAAATACCACCCCGACGAGGTGACGGAGCTGATGAGCGAGCCGGATCCCGAGTTGATTGTCCCGCCGCCGGCCGAGTTGGAGCTCTACAATATTGACGACGACCCGCTGGAACAGAACAACATGGCGACGGATGAGCCGGAGCGCGCGAGCCGGATGCTCGGGGCGTTGGAGACGTGGTTTGAGGGGGTCGAGGCGGAAAGACGGCGGATTCAGCCCGACGGCTCTATATTGAAGATCGTGGACGCATGAAATACCCACCCGATAAGCGCCTTCGTGAACATCCGAAGTCGCGCTTTCTATGTTTGCTAGCGAAAGAGAGAATATGAAGATCACCGACATTAAGGTTACGCCCTCCCTCGGCGCGGAAAATCGCCACTGGTCCTTGCTGAAAATTTTCACCGACGAAGGCATTGTCGGCCTCGGCGAGTGGGCTGGGGGCCCCATCGGGCAGCTCAAACAAATGCTCATCGGCCGCGACCCGACCAACATCAATCAACTGCACTACGACCACCTGTGGCAGATGCAGGGCCGCGGTGCCGGCGTGGAAATCGCCCTGTGGGACATCCGAGGCAAGCAGCTAAACGCACCCATGCACGAACTGCTGGGCGGCAAACTGCGCGACCGCATCCGCGTGTACTGCGACTGCCACTCGGGGGCGCACTGGACGCGGGAAGACTACCAGCGGCGCTGGCAGGAGACGCGGGCCAGCGGGCAATTGGATCCGGTGTACGAAACTAGCGCCTACGTATCCATGGCCAAAGAAGTGGTGGCCGAAGGATACACCGCAATCAAGTTCGATCTCGATGTGCCCAACCCTTGGAAGCTCGACGCGTACGACCGCTCCATCAGCCGCCGACAGCACCACCACATCGTCACCACCATCGAAAGCCTGCGTCAAGCGATAGGCCCTTACACCGACTTATCCATCGACTTGCACGGTTCCTTCAACCTAGCCGACGCCCTGCGCATCTGCAAAGACGTAGAGCACCTCGATCTGCTGTGGTTGGAGGATCCCATCCGCTGGGAGTGGGGCAATGTCGCCGCCTTGGCCAAAATCTGCCAACAGACCGAGACGCCGATCTGCACCGGCGAAATCTTTTACGGAGCCAAGATGTTCCGCGAGCTAATGGAACAACAGGCGTGCGACCTGCTGGAACCGGACATTCCTCACAGCGGCGGCGCCATTGAAATCCGCCGCATCGCCGAACTAGCCGAGATGTACCACATGTCGGTAGCTCCCCACTACATGCGGAGCGCAATTACGGGCATGGCCGCGGTGCATATCTGTTCTACCCTGCCCAATTTCCTAGCCCTAGAGCACCACTCGCGCAACATCCCGCTGTGGGGCACCATGCTCGACATCAAGAACCCAATTCAGCAAGGTTATATCAACGTGCCCGACGGCCCTGGCTTGGGCGTCGATCTAGACGAAGAAGCCATCGCCACCGCGCTACCTGCCGGAGTGCCGCTGTGGTCCTGAGCCGCAGCGCATCCGTGATCGTCTTGTGATATTATTCTGCGTCCATCTGCGGATTACTCTATATAGGAGCACTAATTATGAAATCGCAAAACTACATCGACGGCCAGTGGGTCGGAGCCTCGGACGGAAAGACCTTTGCCCAGCGCAATCCAGCCGACCTAGAACACGTAACTGGCGAGTGGCCTCAAGGCACCAGCGCCGACGCCGAGCAGGCCATTGAAGCAGCACACGCAGCGTTCCCAGCGTGGGCCGAAATGGGCGTGTACCAACGGGCGGAGTACTTGTCTCGGGCGGTCGCAGTGCTAAAGGGGCGGGCCGAAGAAATCGCCGCCATCCTCACCGCAGAAAATGGCAAGACGCTCGACGAAGCGCGCACCGAAATAGGATCGGCAGTGCGCGAGATGGAGTTCCAGATCGCCCAAGGGATCTCCATGTGCGGCCAGACCGCGCCCTCGGCGCAAGCGGGGGTGTTTGCCTACAGCGTGCGGCGGCCCCTCGGGGTAGCGTCGATCATCAGCCCTTGGAACTTTCCGTTCAACGTGCCGGGGCGCAAGTGTACGCCAGCGCTGATCAGCGGCAACACCATCGTCTTCAAGCCGGCGAGCCTGACGCCCGGAGCCGGGCGGGCTTTCGTCGATATCTTTGCCGAGGCAGGACTACCTCCGGGCGTACTGAACTTCGTCTGCGGCGGAGGCAGTACAGTCGGGGAAACCATGATCACGCATCCGTTGGTGCAGTCGATTTCCTTTACGGGCTCGACCCAAGTGGGCCGGGGCATTCAGCAGCGCGCCGCCCAAGGGATCATCCGCACGCAACTGGAGATGGGCGGCAAAAATCCCGCAGTTATCTTAGCAGACGCCGACCTCGACATGGCCGCGGATGCAGTCGTCAAGGCGGCTTACGCCTGCGCCGGACAGTGGTGCACTTCGACGAGCCGCGCAATTGCCGAGCGCGAGGTCGCCACAGCCTTCACCGACAAGGTGCTAGAGCGCGTCAAGCAAATTCGCGTGGGAAATGGGACCGAGGATGGGGTGGATATGGGACCAGTGTGCGGCACGGACCAGCTCGAAACCATCGAAGCCTACATCGAGATCGGCAAAGCGGAAGGGGGCTGCATCGCGCATGGAGGCGAGCGCCTGACCGACAACGGACTCGACAAAGGGTGTTTTATCGCGCCGACGGTCTTTACCAACGTCCAGCCGCAGATGCGCATCGCTCAGGAGGAGATTTTCGGTCCGGTATTGTGCCTAATGGTAGCAGAGGATTTCTCCGAAGCCCTAGAAATCGCCAATGGCGTGGAGTTTGGGCTGGCGTCGTCCATTTTCACGCGAGACATTGGGCGGGCTTTCCAGTTTTTAGCAGAAACCGACGTGGGGCTGACGCACGTCAACATGATGACGGCCTACCGCGAGCCCCAGCTCTCATTCGGCGGGGTCAAGGCTTCCGGGCACGGGATCCCGGAATCGGGCGACACCGGAATCGAGTTTTTCACCGAACACAAGGTCGCCTTTATCAATTATCACTAATAGGCTGGTAGGTCGGGAAGACGCGGGGAAAGGCGCAGCCCGTAGTCTTCTGGCGGGTAGCCGCGTCGATGTAGCAGACGCTGAACGCACGGCGCGGGCGATTGGTGTTATTCGTCTCCGAACGGTGCAAGGTCCAGTTGTGCAAAAGCACCACCTCGCCTTTTTCCATTTCCAAATAGAGCCGCTTCTCATCCGGGGCGTGCAGCGCGCGCTCGTCCGCCGAGAGCTGGTCGCCCGTCTCGGGGATCATGGTGTGGTGCGAGCTGGGGATGATTTGTAGGCAGCCGTTGGCAACGCGCGTGTCGTCGAGCGCGGTCCACACCGTGACTTTGGGGGGAATGCTCAGTTTCCAGCCGCCAGCGCCGTCTTGGTGCCAGTTGATCATGACGCCCTGCTCGGCGGGCTTGTTGAAAAACATGGCGCGAAAAATCGAAACATCCTCACTGACGATTTTGGCGGTTAGGTCGCGGAAGAGCGGCTTTTGCATGTAGTCCAAAAACAGCGGATCCTGCTCCAGATCCTGAATTTTGCGGTACTTGAGCGAGGAGCCCTTAAACTCCTTGGTCTGCCGCGAAAGTTCGGGATTGCCGGCCGAAGGACATAGCTGCATGAGCATGTTGTCGTAGCGCACTTCGCCGAGCATGATCTGGTCGATGCGCTGGCAGAGGGCGTCGATTTCCTCGCGGGAAGCCACGTGGCCGAGACGCACGTAGCCCTGATCGTGAAACTGGTCGAGTTCGGCGGTACTGAGCGCGGGGGCGTGGAGAGCGGTCATGGCAAGTTCCTTTGGTTTTAAGCGATGCGGGCGAGCGCGTCTTGCCGGCTGATGCGGCGGAAGGATTGTTCGAGGACGGGATCTTGGCCCTGACAGCCCTTCTCGCGCTCGCCGTCGGGCACGGAGTCGCAGACGCTTTGGCACCAATCGGCGAGCGGATCTGCCGGGCAGCGAATCACCAAGTCAGGATCGGCGACCGCACCTGTGGACGAATACGCATAGCAGGTTTCGATGAGTCTCTCGGCTGAGGCTAGCTGCTGCCGCTGGTACTCGCACGGGGTCGGAGGGCCATCGGGCACGAGCAGGATGTTGACACCGCGGTCGGTGATCGCGTTGAGCCGCTCGACCGCATCCGTGCCGACCAGCACGTCCTTGTGCTCCGGCCAGATGTCGAACATCCCGTAAGCCGCCTTGGGCTCGCGCGATTGGAAGGTGAAGTTATCGGGGTACGCGAAAAAATCTTCGCCAGTGGCGCGATAGGTATTGTAAAAGGCAGTTACGTGGGCCATGATCAAATTGATGGCCCCGACGCCTTCGAGGCGATTGGGCGCTAGCACCCCTAGCCTCTTGGTATTGGTAAAGCCGCGAAAGTACTCTGCCAGCGCGACCGGTTGGCCGCTGACAAGTATCTCAAAATCGCTGTCGCCGAGTGTTGAACTGTGCATGGGTAACACCACCTAATATTCCAAATATGTAACGCCATTTGCCGCGCCGCCACAAGCTGTTAGGTCGCCAGCCAAGCCTACTCCAGCAGAATGCCGCCGTCGAGGACGATATTTTTACCCGTCATCGACGGAGTTCTGCACAGCATTTCAAAAACATAGAGCAGGTGCACAGGGGGGACTTCCTGATTCCACACCTTCATTAGGTTTTTGACTCCGTCAATGGCTTCACGCGGCGTGTTGGAAATCATCTGGCCGCTAACAATGACCGGGCTGATGGAATTGACGCGAATCCCGAATTCCTTGCCTGCCTGCACCGTATAGTTGCGGCTGAGACCGAGCAGGGCCGCCTTGCTGCAAACATAGGGAGCTCCCACGTACAGCCCGCCCACCAATGCGGCCAGCGACACGATGTTAATGATTTGCCGGTCGTCGCTGCCATGCTGCATCAAGCCAACCGCGCCTTGGCTCATAAAGGCCGCGCCTTTTGCATTTACATTGAGGACGCGGTCCCAGTTGTCCTCGGTCATGTCGAGCAACTTTACCTCACTGAGGAGCCCGGCGTTATTGATGAGCAGATCGAGGCCGTCATACTGTTCGGCGATTTCAGCGTAGAAGGATTTGATCTGCGCGACATCGCTGAGGTCCACGCGATGGACGCTGTACTCGCCACCATAGGACGCAACCGCC
>VXZF01000367.1 GCA_009845645.1 Gemmatimonadota bacterium
CAGGCGCGGAAGAAAGGCTCGGCCATGGCGTAGGCCCCGCGAAAGACCATGTCGCTGGTGAGGGGGTGCACGCAGATCAGGCGCGCGCCGTTGTCGATGGCCTCGACCATGCCGTCTTCGATGTCTTGGGGATCTTCCATGGCGCCGTGACCGACGACGCGGCCGGTGTGGACGCCGCGCTCGGCCGCGGCGCGGAAGAGGGCGTTGACTGCGTCGTTGACTTCGGGGAGGTCGCCCTCGCGCAGGATGGCGTCGAACGGGCCGACAAAGCCACAGGCCTTATTGCGCCCTTGGGCGGCCATCAGGTCGAGGACGCGGTCGCGGGTCTCGATGTCGATGATGTATTCCTTGGTCTCGAACTGGATCCAGCCCTGGGTCTCGGTCTCGGTGCCGCGCAGTTCGTCGGGCGTGAACATCATGGTCCGCTCGCCGTCGCGCACCGGATACCCACCGCGGTCGTCTGGGGTGGCTTGGCCGGGGACGGGGAAGTTGATGGCGCGGAAATAGCGCTCGGCCTCCTCGTAGGTGGTGCCATAGGGGCGCATTGTGGCCCGCGCCCCGAGTTGGAAGGCGTCGCCGTGTTCGGAGCGGGCCTCGCGGGCTAGGCGCTGGACCGACAGAATGCCGTAGCGCGAGAGGACGGCGTTTTGCTCGCGGCCGTACCAGCCTTCCCACTGGCTGTGCTCGGCGTCGTTGACTATCCACGACCAGCCGGCCTTGGCCCAAGCGTGGACCTCGGCGTCGCGCAGTTTGTGCCACGGCACGTCGTTGAAGCCACCCAACAGGGGTGGGGTTTTGGCGACCGACTCGCACTGGTCGAGGGTTTCCTTGAGCGGGTTGCGGGCGGGGTTGAGGGCATAATTGTAAGCGCGGCGGGCGAATTCCTCTGCTTTGAGGGGCCGGCTGCCGCCGATGGCTGCGATGGCGTCCACTTAGGTGCCTCCTTGTTTCTCGTTTGGCGTTATAGTCGCGTTAATGAATATAAAGAGTCACAATGTCCGTTGTGGGAATTGCGAATGGAATGGAGCAGTTTAAAAAGCTGCAATGTCTGTTGTTTCTATCCAGTCGGGAGCATACTGGACAACAGCGTCGCTAGGCCCAAAAACGAAAGGAAGCCCACGATGTCGGTTACGGTCGTGAGAATGATCGAGGACGCTGTCGCGGGGTCGTGGCCTAGCTTGACCAGCACGACCGGGATGGCTGCGCCCGCTATGGACGCCAGCATCATGGACGCCAGCATGGCGAACAACATGACGAGGGCTAGCCCGAAGCTCTGGCTCCAGATGAAGACGCCGATCGCGGTTACCACGGCAATGGCCAGTCCGTTGCAAAAGCCGATTGCTAGCTCCTTGCCAAGGACGCGGGCCGCGTGCGAGGTGCGGATTTCGCGCAGTGCGAGTCCGCGCATGGTCACGGCGAGGGCCTGTGCGCCGGTGTTGCCCGACTGGCCCGCGACTACGGGTAGCAGGACTGCGAGTGCGGTAAACTTGGCAATGGTGTCCTCGAAGAGACCGACGACCGCAGCCGCGAGAAAGGCGGTTATGAGGTTGATGTTGAGCCAGGGCAGCCGGCTGCGAATGCCCACCCACGGCTTGGACAGGGCGCGCTCTTCTGCGGATACACCGACCATCTCTTGGACATCGCTCGCTAAGTCTTGCTGCGCCGCGCTCACGAGGCCATCGTGGCGAATGACGCCTACTACTTGTCCTTCGAAATCGACCACCGGCAGGCTCGTGAGGCGATACGTGTTTAGGAGTTCGACGACCTCCTCGCGCGGCGTCATGGGGAGCACTTGCACAGCCGTGCCGTCGCGGAGATCGCCGAGCGACAACTCCGGGTCGGCAGCGACTACGTCCGGCAGCCGCACCGAACCCGCGTAGCGATCGTTTTCGTCGCGCAGTACGAGGGCCATGGCGCGGAGGTTGCCTAGTTGGCGGATTCGCTCTAGCGCGGTGGCTACCGGGCAATCCAGCGCAAAGGTGCTGACCTGAGTGTCCATCAGAGATCCAGCCGTGCCCGGGGGATAGGAGAGAATCTCTTGGATTTCCCGCCCGCGATTCGCGCCCGCCAGCGCGAGGATCCGGGCGCGCTCTGACTCGTCGAGATGCGTAACGAGCCTTGCAGTAATGGCCGGATCGAGTTGGTTGAGAAGGCGACCCAAGTAAGCGTCGTCCAAGCTCGCCAAAATGCGCGCGCCGCGGTCCTGCTCCATCCGCTGCAAGACGTTTGCCGCGATCGCGTCGTCCACGCGCTGCAGCACGCCGACAGCCTCGTCTATGCTGGCATCGCCTAGTTGGAGCGCCACTTCCTCGGGATAGTGTTCGACGAACTGCTGGATGAGTACATGGTTCGGAGTTGGCTGTTCCATTACGATTCTCGCTCGCTTGAGCCACCGGCGGTCCCGGCGGTCGGCCAGTGAAATACGCCGCGCAAGCCGAGGCCAAATAGTTCGCCGAGGGCCGAGACTGTTTGCAGGCTGCTGTCTGCCAAGGTGTCACCAGCTTGACGGCGCTCTAAAGCCCGCACGATTTCGTAGCGGAGGACACCGACGAACTGGCCAGCCCTGTCCACCACGGGCAGCGCGTGGACGCTTCCCCACGCTGAGTGCCCCACCACGGTTTGCCAAGTGGCGCTGGCGGCAATGGATGCGACATTGCGCGTGCAGACGGACGCGAGCGAGGCATCGGGCCGCGCGCCCATGAGTTCCCGCATGTTGACGACGCCGACGAGCCGCTGATCGTCGGCTACCACGTAGAGATAGTAGAGGGCGTGTTCGGGATTGCGCTGGATCCGTTCGAGTACTTGGCAAACCGGCTCCTGCTCGAATGCGGTGAGCACTTCCGGGTCCATGAGCGCCCCGGCCGTATCCTCGGCGTAGATGAGCAGGCTCGAAATCACCGTTTGGAGGCGCGAGGGAAAGCAAGCGATGACTGCGGCCTGGCGCTCGCTCGGGGTTGCGCGCAAGATGGACGCGGCGATATCCGGGCGCACGGCGGTTAGTATGGCGGCAGTATCTTCAGTAGATAGCTGCTCTAGGGCGAGGGCGGCGGAAAGGTACGGCAGGTAGTGCAAGAGGCCTGCGGCAACTGCTGGCGCGAGGTCGCCGAGTACCAACGCCGCTTCGCGTTGCGACATGGCCGCTAGGGCGGACGCAACTTCCGCCGGATGATCGGTTGCAAATTGCGCGAGGAGCTGTTGTTCAAGATTCACCGGACTCTCCCTTGCTTACGCGGAGGCAGCGCTCCTCAAAGAATTGCTGGCCGGGGATGCCCAACTCGCCCTCGTCGTGCTCGACAAAAACGGTGGTGGAGGTCGTCCGCACGATGCGCCCGTTGTCGTCGCCGAGGCGAATCCGCTGACCCACGTCGTAGGATTTGTTGACGTAGTGCATGGCGAGGATGTTGGCGATAATGCTGCGGGCACCTAGCCCAAATGCAAAGGCCGCACCGGCGAGGAGCGCGGCGAGCACGATCAAGAAGATGTTCGTCAGCAGCGATACATCTACGCCGAGTTGCTTGATCGCCACGAGAATGGCCGCGCCGACGATGATCCCCCGGACGAGGCGAGCCAACTGCTGCCCCTGATGCGGCAGCAAGCGAAAGGCCGTGCTCATTGCCGCATTGCTGACGAGGCGACCTCCGACGACGCCGACGAATAAGACCGCAACCGCTGCGATGACTCTGGGCAGGTAGTGCGCTAGAGCGGCCAGATAGGTGGTCAAAACCGGGAGGCCGACGACTTCGCTCGCTACCGTGATTGCGACCAACAAGACGAGCCAGTAGATGCTGCTTGAGACGATGCGCCCGAGTCCTTTGTCGGCCAGGGCCTGTTGCCAAGTGCCCGCGGTTGTTCCCGCGGAAATCCGCTTGGAAAAACGCGCGACCACTCGGCGCACGAGCGCGCGGAGCGACCACGCCACGAGCCACCCGACGAACAGGACGACTAGGGCGACGACCAACTTGGGCAGCACGTGGAAGAAGCTCTCTTTAATGGAACCTAGGACGGCGAGTATCTCAGCGGATGGGCTGGGCTCCATAAGACCCCTCCAGTTACTTTTTTTGTTTCATCACCATTAAGACGATGGCCAGCCAATAGAGGTTCTGCACGATGGCGAAATAATAGACGACCCCCATGAGGTGGTCAAACACCGCGCCTAGGGCGAAAACCATCAAATAGACGTCGATGCCGCTGCGCAGATAGTTGCGCAATTTTAGCGGCGGAATGCGCAACAAGCCGGCCAAGCGGCCAAGCAGGCCGCGGCTCGCGGACTCCGCTAGTTGCCCCTTGCCAAAGGCCGTGGCGTTCATCAGGGTGGCGATGTGGGTCATGGCTAGGGCAGCGAAGACGATAAAGGAGTAGAGGTAGGCGTGCGGATCGCCGCTTTGGCGCTCTAATGCGTGTCCTAACGCGAGGCAAAGCATCAGTTCGGCGATGCGGTCGAGCAGGCCGTCGAGCCAAGCGCCAAACGGCGAGCTGAGGCCGCGCAAACGGGCGAGTTCGCCGTCGCAGCAATCGAGCGTGAAGGATAGTTGGATGAGGAGGCCGGCCCCGATGAGGGCTACGCGCTCGCCCGTGGAGAGCAGGTACACACCGGGCAGGATGACGAAAAAGGAAAGGACTGTTACTTGATTGGGGCTGAGAGGGGTGCGGACCAACAGGCGGGTGAGCAGGGTAGAGAGGCGACGGTTGAACAGGACTTCGACCAGCCCCATGACCTCGGGCTTGCTGGCCTTGAAGTCCTCAGCCGTGTACGGGGATTTGCGCACAGGTGCTCCTATCCTACACCACAAAGGTACGGGGCCAAAAATGCCGCTGGCAAAAGGCAGCCCAGTAGAGCATGACTACTGATCGATTTATTCTTCATTCCTATTTGAAATTAACGGCAGGGTTGGAGCACGGCAATGAGCCGTGCTGCGGTTGCCGCCGTTAGGGCTAGCGGCTATTTTGCGGCCATGCAAACGGAGCGAACTGGCTTGGAGGTGACGCGGCGCGCCCTCGTATTGGGCGCGGGGGCGGCGCTCTTCTTGAACTTAGCTTGTCCCTACTCAGTACTCGTCCTGCAAAACGCCGGTCTGACCTCGGATTACATCGCGGCTGGCGCGATGATGGTCTTTTTGGTTCTCGTCGGGCTGGTCAACCCCCTGTTGAAAGTCACCATCAGGTCTTGGGCGCTGCGCACGAGCGAGTTGGTGGTCGTGTACGCGATGATGGTCGTGGCGTCGGCGATTCCCACGTGGGGCTTGGTGACCAACCTGTGCCATATCCTCACCCGCCCCTTTTACTACGCCACGCCAGAAAACCGCTGGACCGAACTGATTCAACCGCTGATCCCCTCTTGGCTCGCGCCGCACGAAGCCGAGGCCGCGCGCTTCTTTTACGAAGGGCTGCCCGCGGGGATGGGCATTCCGTGGGGCGCTTGGCTGGTGCCGCTGGCAGCTTGGGGCAGCGCGATGCTGGCGGTCTATCTGCTGATGATCGCCACGATGGTCGTCTTCCGGCGGCCTTGGGTCGAACAGGAGCGGCTGGTTTTTCCACTGGCGCAGGTGCCCTTGGAGATGCTGCGCGGCAACGACGAGGGCATTTTCCCGCAGTTGTTTCGCAATCCGCTGATGTGGGTCGGGTTTTCGTTGCCCTTTGCCATTCAGGTGCTGGACGGGCTTAATCACTACTTCTTTTATGTACCCGAGGTGCGGCTGGTGTTTGAGCCGCTGATGCTGTTCCGCGACAGCGTGCGGCTGCACATCTTCGTCAATTTTGCCATCATTGGCGTGGCGTATTTCCTCAATCTCAACGTGGCCTTCTCGGTGTGGTTTTTCCACTTGTTGAGCCGCTGCCAGACCGGGATTTTCAATGTCATCGGCTTTGAGGTTAAAGGGCACAATGAGGCGCTGACGGGTTCTTCGGTAGCCCTGTCGCATCAGGGGATGGGGGCGATGCTGGTGCTGGTGGCGGCGATTTTGTGGACGGCGCGGGGGCACTTGCGCCAAGTGTTTAACGCGGCGTTTAAGCGCGGGATACAGGCTGACGATGGCGACGAGAATCTCTCGTACCGGGCCGCTGTGTGGCTGTGGATTGACTCCGCGTCCTACTACTACGGTTGGTTG
>VXZF01000392.1 GCA_009845645.1 Gemmatimonadota bacterium
GTCCCCGGGGCGGATATAGCCCAGCACCACATTGGCGTCGGTGAGCGACGGCTCGAGCCCTACCCGCTGGTAGCCGGCCGGCCCCGGCACGGCCCCGGCACTGCGCGGCCCCACCCGCAGACCGCCGGCCTGGTCCAAAAAGGCGATGCTACCGCCTCCTGCCCCCACTTCGGCGATGTCGATGCTGGGTGCCCGGATCAGCTCGCCCCCACCGCCGATGAGCCGGTTGCCTGCGGACAGCGAGGCACCCACCTCGTACTCGGGGCTGTGGGCGATGCGGCCCTCTTCGATCATGGCCGCCTTGGCCGTGGTGCCGCCCATATCTAGGGTGATGACCTGGTCCAATCCCAACTGCCCAGCGGCGAAACTGGCACCGAGGACTCCGGCCGCGGGACCCGATTCGAGGGCAAAGACCGGCCTGCGGGCCGCCTCCCAGTCTGGGGCCAGCCCGCCGGTTGACTGCATGATCAGCAGCGGCGCGTCCACGCCGCGCTGTTCCAGCCCGTGACGCAGGGCACCCAGATAGCGCTGCACCACGGGCTGAACATAGGCGTTGACCGCGGTGGTGGCGCTGCGCTCGTACTCGCGGCGCTCGGGCAGCACTTCCGACGACAGCGACACCGGCACCCCGGGCAAGCGCTCGCGCAAATACTGTCCCAAGCGGAGTTCGTGCTGCGGAAAGGCGTACGCGTGCAGCAGGCATACGGCTACTGCTTCTATCCCTTCGGCTTCGAGCCGCTCGACGAGCCGCTCAAGTTCTGATTCTTCGAGGGAGACCAAGACTTCGCCGTCGGCCGCCACTCGCTCGTCCACTTCGAGGCGCAGGCGGCGCTCGACCAAGGGCCGGGGTTTATCGAAGAACAAATCGTAGAGTTGGGGGGCCCGTACGCGGCGCAGTTCCAGCACATCGCGGAAACCCCGGGTGGTAATTAGGGCCGTGCGCGCGCCCCGGTGTTCGAGCACCGCGTTGGTGGCCACTGTGGTGCCGTGCGCCACCTCGGACACGGCTTGGTCCGCAGTGCTGAAGTGGGGTATGAGCTGGTCGAGGGCAGCCAGTACGGCGCGCTCGAAGTGGGGTGGGGTCGACGGCACTTTGTGGGTCCAGATGCCGCCTTGGTCGTCGAGGGCCACCACGTCGGTGAAAGTGCCTCCCACATCAGCGCCAATGCGGATCATGGGCGCGGTATCACCGGCAGGATCAGGTGGGAGGGATGGGCTCGGTCGTGGTAGATCCGCTGCTGGGCCACTTGCATCCCGTCGTCCAAACCGTGCGGATGGCCGGTGTTGAGGTTGCGGTCAAAGCGCGGGAAATTGCTGCTGGAGACCTCCAGCCGGATGCAGTGCCCGGCCCGGAAGAGATTGCTGGTCTCCCACAGTTCGATCCGATAGACGTACACCTGATCTGGTTCGATGGGACTGGGGTCACGGTAGGAGTCGCGGAAGCAAGTCCGCACAATGCCCTCGCACAAGTGGATGGCCTTGCCCCCGGGGTGCACGTCGACTAGGGTGGCGGTAAAATCGGTCTCCACCGCGCTGGAGGCTGCGTGCAGCACCAGTTCCACCGGCCCGGTAACTTCTACGTCCGCGGCTAGCGGTTCGGTGGTGTAGACCAGCACGTCGTCGCGCTGCTCCACTGGCCGGCGGTCTTTGGGTCCGGTGTTGTCGATGAACATGCTCTGTCCCCCGAGGGTGGGCACTGGGTCGTCTGGATCATAGGCATAGCTGTCGCACGGCTCGTCTCTAGGCTCTTGGCGGCTCAGCCGTCCATCGCCGTGCATTGAGTTGGCCTGCCCGCCGCTGTGCAAAAAGAAGCGGGTGTACTGGGTCCGCTCTAGGGGCCACGTCTCTTCGCCCCGCCAAACATTTTCCCCCATGACGAACAACTGCACCGGCGCTTCCCGGTCGATGCCGCTGTCCACGCCCTTGAGTCGCTGATCGTACCAGCGCAAATGCGCCTGCGGCATATCCACCCGGGCCGCGGGGCCAAAGTCCACATCGCCAAAGGGATCGTCGCTGCCAATCTGCGTATGGGTCCACGGCCCCACCATGAGGCGCGATCGCTCGCGGGCTTCCCGCCCCCTGGCCTGTTGCCGCCAGCCCTTGAAGCACTTGAAACCTTCGTGCAGCAAATTGTCGTACCAGCCCGTGATGAAATAGGCCGGCGTTTCCACCTCGCCGTACTGGCCCTTCATGCTGTACGAAGCCCAGAACTCGTCGAAGCAGGGGTGGCGAATGATTTCCCGGTAGAAGGGCCGTTCGCCCAGGTCGTCGAGCGCCGTCAACAGCGGCAGGCGGCGGTAGACCTGATCCCAGTCGATCAGATCCCTGGGGGCGTTTTGGTTGGTGCGCTGGCCCAGCCAGATGAAATTCATGGCGTTCTGCAGCTGCAAAATGCCGTTGTAGCGCATGTGGCCGTAGTTGTCCTCTTGGTTGGCGATGGGCACGAGGGCTTTGACAAAAGGGCTGCGCAGCGGTGCCGGCAGGATTTGGGTGAAACCTGGATAGGACACCCCAAAGGTGCCGATGGTGCCGTCGCACCAGGGCTGTTGGCCGATCCACTGCTGCGTATCGAACCCATCGTCTCGCTCGTCGACATAGGGACGCCATTCGTCCTCCGACTCGTACCGGCCCCGGCTGTCTTGCATGAGCACGGCATACCCTTCGGCCACAAAGCGCCGGGCCCACTCCACGTAGCGGGGATGCTGGGTGCTGTAGGGCGAGCGGATCAGCAATACGGGGAAGCGCTCCCCTGCGTCCGGCCGATACAGGGCTCCGTAGAGCCGCACCCCGTCGCGCATGGGTATCGAAATGTCGAGCTGAATGCGCATCCTCTCAGTACCTCTTGTCTTTGTCGAGGGGCTCGCTGGCGAGAAAGCGCCGCACGGTCTGGCGTTTACGGCGATTTAAGGTAGTTTAGCAGAGAAGTCGAGACAAGATAGTCCAATGGACACCAATCGCGAACTAGGGAAAATCATCCTCATCAATGGCGCGTCGAGTTCGGGGAAGTCGACGCTTGCACGCCAGCTACAGCAGACGCTACCAATCCCATTCTGGCACTTTTCGTTTGACCACCTCCGCGATTCCAACGCCCTGCCGATGGAACGCGTTCGCAGCGGTGAATTTGATTGGTCCGCTATGAGACCTGCGGTCTTCGATGGGTTTCATCGGTGTTTGCCAGTTTTAGCTGAGGCGGGCAATAATCTCATCGTCGATCACATTATTGAAAACGAGATGTGGATGTCGGATCTGGTGAAATTACTTGCCGGCTTGGACGTATTCTTTGTCGGCGTGCACTGTCCGCTTCCCGAACTTGAGCGCAGGGAGCGCGAAAGAGGCAATCGGCGTGTTGGGGAGGCTCGAACGGACTATCAAGTGGTGCACGGGTTCGCTGAATACGATCTGGAAATTGACTCGATGCAGCCGTGCCAGACCAATGTAAACACGCTAGTCGATGCTTGGGAATCCCGCCAACCCCCTAGCGTATTTGAGCGAATGGCGGCGCAAAATGGAATCGTATGAATCGCCACTCGGTATCGGAACAGCAATGAAGAGAGGACTTTGTCGAGATGATGTTTAGGATTCGAAGATATCAGGTCGTCCCTGGCAAGACGGAAGCGTTCAATGACTTTTTCCTGACGAGGCTGTTTCCCGTTCAGAAGAGGTACGGAGCCCGTCTCGTCGGTCGTTTTCAAACAGACGATGGGCTCCAGATCGTTGCGGTATGGGTTTACCAGAGCTTCGACCATTACGAGGAAGTGCAGAGCTTGGTTGCTGAGGATGCAGATTCGATTGCGGCTCAAGAGTATCGACGACAGGAGTTGGATCCGCTCTTCACGGAGACGGACGAGTCCTTTATGATCTCGACGGTACCAATGGCATTGACGGAACTCGCTCACTTGGAAGCATAAGTGCATCTCAAGACACAACGAGAAAATGGTAGTCCTAGAGCCATTCACTGAAGCAGACTTCGACAGGTTGATTGGTTGGATCCCGTCCAGTGACTTTCTCTTGCAATGGGCGGGGCCGGACTTTGAGTATCCGCTTAGTCGCGAACGGCTAAGCGAACATCTGACGGATGCTCAGGGCGACTTGCCGAGCAAGCTGATCTACAAGGTCGTGGATAGTGAGAATGGGACGACGATTGGGCACATTGAGTTGGCGGCGATTGATCGTCGCAACGGAAGTGCCCGCGTGTGTCGGGTACTCGTTGGCGATCCTGCTTACAGAGGAAAGGACATCGGCACGGTTATGATGGAGAAGATCGTAGAGATCGGCTTTCGTCAGCTTGGTCTCCATCGCATTGAGCTGGCTGTGTTCGACTTCAACACAAGTGCCATACGTTGCTATGAGAAGGTTGGGTTTGTAAAGGAAGGACACCTTAGAGAATGCCGAAAGGCCGACGATGGATATTGGAGTTTCTATATTATGGCTATCTTGAGGCGTGAATGGGAAAGCAGTAGAAACGAACTAGGAGTGGAGTGAGGCTTACGCAAGCTGTGGCATAGCTTGCGCTTCGATTTCCGCTCGCTCGACCTCGTACCCTGCCGATTTCACGTCTGCGATGGCTGAACGAATAGCTGCTTCGAGGGAGTCGCCCTCTCGGTGAAAATCAATCGAGAAGACGCCGTTGCAGACCCCTGGCGTTCCATCGTCGCAGCCGGCTTCAAACAATTCGTCTGCAATTTCTTCGGTCAGCTCGTATTGCCCCTTGAGAATCAAGGCAAACTCATATTTGGCCATTGGGCTTACCCTTCCGATTTATAGCCTACAACAGGTGATGAGGGCAACGATCAACAGCTCGACGGATGTCTTTGGCATGGTCTTCAGGATTCTTTGGCGTTGAATATACAGCTCTTGCACAGCCCGTTCGGTCCCTAAGCGCACAGTACAAGCGCCCCCAAGTATGGGCCCGTGGTCCGGCTCTCCGAACCGTCCAGCCATGATCTAATGCGTACGCAATGGCTGCACGAATATGCTTATTGGGATGCTCTGGCACTGGACTCTTTTGTCCAAATCTGTTTTTGCGCTAGTTTTGCATAACGTTTTAGAGTACATGTCGTGAAAACCTTGTCAAGGCGATATATAAATGAAACGCAATTACCGCCTCCGGATTCTCGCCTATCTGACGATTACCTTCTGGGCGATTATTTTCCTGCAGGCACCCATTCCGCAAGACCCTGCCTATCACCAGTTCGCCGATCAGCGCACTCTGTTGGGTATCCCCCATTTCCTGAACGTGATCTCCAACCTGCCCTTTCTGTTGGTAGGTCTGTGGGGATTCAGCGTCGTGTTCCGCCTCGCCACAGATCCTGCGCAGCAGGCGTTTATGCGCCCGGCCGATTCGCTGGCGTATCAGATCCTCTTCCTCGCGGTGGCGCTGGTCGGCCTCGGCTCTACCTACTATCACCTGGCTCCCAGTAACGAAACGCTCCTGTGGGATCGCCTGCCGATGAGCGTTGCCTTTATGGCGTTTCTCGCTACTGCGATCACCGAGCGCCTGGACCGGCGCGCTGGCATCATCACCTTGCTGCCGCTGATCGCCTTCGGTCTTTTCAGCGTGTTGTACTGGCATTATACCGAGCAGGCCGGGGCCGGTGATCTTCGTTATTACATCGTCGCCCAAGCCTACCCGATTTTGTTCGTGCCTCTCATGGTTCGCCTGCTGCCGTCGCCGTACACGCGCGGGTCAGACCTCTACATCGCCGGTCTGTTTTATCTGCTCGCGAAAGCCGCCGAGGTGTTTGACCAAGTCCTCTACGCGGTCGGGGGAGTCATCAGCGGTCATACTTGCAAGCATTTGTTCGCTGCCTTGGGAGCTTATTGGGTGTTGCGGATGATCCGGCTGCGGCGGCTGAGCTGATTAGGTATTTTGTCAGGGATACTATGGATACTATTCGCCCCATCCGCGAGTCGGAACTCGACGAACTCATCGACCTGCTCTGCGCCGTGCACAACCCCGAGGGCCACGAGCGCTACCGAAGCTATATGGAAGGCGATCCGACTTGGTGTCCGTCGCAGACGCCGGTCATCGTCGTCGAAGGCCGCATTGTATCGACGCTGCGCATCTGGGACCGCTGGGTCCACCTCGG
>VXZF01000234.1 GCA_009845645.1 Gemmatimonadota bacterium
TCGGCGTGCGACCGAGGGCGGTATTCGGTGATGATCGCCGCGATTTTCTTTTTGCCCGTATCCATTTTCCTACTTGATCGCCGCCAACGCAGCAAACAACGCCTTGATGTACCCCACCGAGTACGCCAACCCCCGCGTCAGTGCCCCCTCGTCTCCCTCTAGCGCCGGTATGTGGTCAGGATTAATACACCCATCGAAACCCACCCGGTCCAACTCCAGCAAAATTTTGGCCATGTTCATGTCGCCGTCATCGAGCAGGGTTTCCTCAAACCCCCCAGCCGTGGCCAAGCTCCCGCGCACATTGCGCAAATGCACCATGAAAATCCGGCCCTTGCGCCCGTAATTGTGGACCTCGTCGAGCACCAACGGCAAGCCCCCGGCCTCGGCGCGGGTGCCACAGCAGTAGAGGTACCCAACTTGGCGGCTAGGAAAGGCGTCGATGACCTTGTGAAAACCCAAGCCGCCCAGCGGCGTATCCGGCAGCGGCGAGTCCGAGGGATGAATCGCCAGCTTGATGTCGCGGTCTTCGGCAATGGGCACTAAGCGCTCGTACACCGTGCAAAAGCGCGCCCACCAAGCATCGAGCTGTTCTAGCGAAGGCGGCCCCTCGTCGCTCTCGGCCAAGCTGCGGCTCTCGGCCCGGTAGTGGTAGCCGCCGCGCCGCGGCGAGTTCCAGCGGTGGAGCATCCAGGGGAACACGTCGCCGTGGAATCGCTGCCGCGCAATGGGCGCGCCGGCCTCGGCAAAGACCTTTAGCGCATTGGCCGTGTTTTCCAACTCCGTCTCGCAGCCGTCCTCCCCAGACATGAACTTTTCAGTTATGTCCGGTAGGGTCACGCGGTTGAAGTCCAGCCCCCAGGAACGGATTTTTTTTCTTATTTTTATCACGGCGTCCAAGTCGGGATAGCCCTGCTCTTTGACTCCGGGGAAGTAATCGCCCGAGCCAAAGTCCAAGCAATCGACTCCGAGTTGGGTGACGTAGCGCAGGTACGATTCCGACAAATCGCCGTGCCAGACGGATATTTTGAACATCGTTTGCCCTCCTTTTGCGGGGCACAAAATAGCCAAGTCCCCTCAATCCAACAAGCAGCATTGCTCTTGCCCATAGGAAGAAACAACATGTCAGCCCAGCCTCCCGACTTCACGCTCACCCTAGACGTCCGCGACTACGAATGCGACTTACAGGGCATCGTCAACAACGCGATCTACCAACACTACCTCGAACATGCCCGCCACCAGTATCTGCAAAGCCTCGGCCTCAGCTTTGCCCGCTTCCACGAACAGGGCCACGACTTGGTCCTCACCCGCGCAGAAATCGACTACAAGACTCCCCTCCGCAGCGGCGACCGCTTCACGGTCGAGTTGCGCTTGGAGCGGGAGAGCCGCCTGCGCTTTTGCTTTGTCCAAGATATCTTCAGAGAATCCGACGGCGCACATGTGCTGCACGGCCGCCTCATCGGCACCAGCCTCAACCGAGATGGGCAGCGCGGATTCCCGCCTGAGATAGAGGAGCTGTTGGCGAATCGCTGATTTTTTGTCGGATACGTCAGCACACATTAGCGCGTTGCGCTTGTTTTGCTCAATCGTTACGCTCAGTCTTGTTCCTTCGCTTTAGGAGGAGTCATGCCCGCATCCTACCCCCGCATCCCCTACGGTTGGGCCGATTTCAAGGCCATTCGGTTAGAAAACCGCCTCTACGTCGATAAGACCCGCTTTGTTCACGCGCTGGAAGAGGAACGCTACGTCTTTCTGATTCGCCCCCGTCGCTTTGGCAAATCCTGCTGGGTGTCCCTGCTGGACAACTACTATGAACGCAACCGCGCCGACGCCTTTGAGGCCGTCTTCGGCGGCACGGACTTGGGGCGGCAGCCGACCGAAAACTGCCATCGCTACGTCGTTTTGCGCTTCAACTTTTCGGCGTTTGATAATACCTTGGAAACCCTGCGGGAGCGTTTTGAAACCTACTGCCACTTGATCGTCCGCCACGCGCTAGAGCGCAATCGGGATCTGTTTCCCGAAAAGCAAGTGGAGCGCATTCTCTCCCTGCCCTCCATCGACGCCAAGCTCAGCGAGTTGTTCTTGTATGCGGGCGATCACGGCATTCCGCTATACGTGCTCATCGACGAGTACGACAACTTCGCCAACACGGTACTGGCCTATCACGGGACAGAGGCGTATCAGTCCTTCGCTCACGGCGGCGGCTTCTATCGCAATTTCTTCGCCACGCTCAAGGATGGGGCCGGGCAGAGCGATGGCGGTCTAGAGCGTATGTTCATCACCGGCGTATCGCCGATCACCATGGACGACGTGACAAGCGGCTTCAACATCGGCAAGAACATCAGCTTGCACCCGAAGTTCAACGACATGCTCGGCTTCACCGAGGAGGAGGTGCGCAATCTGCTGGAGATGTACCGCGACTACGGCGTGTTCAATCAGGATGTCGAAGCCGCGCTGGCGGTGATGCGGGAGTGGTACAACGGCTATCGGTTCGCCAAGAGTGCCCAAGGCGACCTCTACAACACCGACATGGTGCTCTATTTTCTCGATGAATCCATGCCGAACCGCTCCATGCCGGACGAATTGATTGACACCAATGTCCGCATCGACTACGGCAAGTTGCGCCACCTGCTGACGGTCAACCGCCAACTCAACGGCAACTTCGACCTGCTGCGCCACATCATCGGCGAGCAGACCGCCGAAAGCAACATCCAACTCAGCTTCCCCTTGGACCGGCTGGACCGGCGCGAAAACTTCCTGTCGCTGCTGCATTACTTCGGCCTACTCAGCATCCGCGACGTGTCATACGGCGTACCCCGATTGGGCATTCCCAATCAAACAGTCAAGCGACTGATGTACGGCTACCTGCGCGATGCGTACGATGATGTAGGGGTGTTTTCCGTCGATGTGTACACCTTCTCTCGCTTGATGCGGCAGATGGCCTATGAGGGGGCTTGGCAACCCGTGTTGGACTTTTTGCGCGAGGCCCTCGCTGAACAAACCGGGATCCGCGACTACATTGATGGCGAAAAGGTAGTCCACGGCTTTGTCGCGGCTCACTTCAGCATGGTGGATCAGTTTCTGCTTCACTCGGAGTACGAACTGAACAAGGGGTATGCAGATTTGTACTTGGAGCCGTTCCTCGCCCAATACTCCGACATGAGGTACGGCTACGTACTCGAACTCAAGTACCTGAAACGAAGCGAGGCCCTTGACGAATCCCTAGTGGCGGACAAGGTGCAAGAGGCCGTGCTTCAGTTGCGCTCCTACTTAGCGGACCCGTCCTTGCTGCGCCGCTACCCGTCGGTGCAGCACCTTGGCTTGGCGATGGTGTTTCACGGTTGGGAGTTGGTGGCTTACGAGGCGGTAGGCGACGCTGAGGGCTAACGCGCGAACTCCAGCCCTACTTCTCGCAGGTAGCCCTCACACTCGTCCAGCGATTCGCCGACCAGCAACACGGTGGCAAAAGAACGGGCTAGCGTCGGATCGGTCGTAAAAAGCACCCCCCCGCTCAACTGCTTGCCGTCAGGCATCAACTGAGCCGGATGTGCAACCTCCAGCGCAACGGCACATTCAGCCAAGCCAGCAAACCCAGCCGCTGTCACCTCGCGCCGGTTAATCACCAACCACAAAGCCGTGCGCGCCGAATTAACTGCCTGTTGCAACTTGAGCGCCACCCGCCCCATCGTCGTGCGCGGATTGACCTCCACAATCGGCTTTAGCCGCAAACGGTCGCGGTCGCGGTACACCATAGCATCTACGCCGACCGGCCCCTGATAACCAGCAGCGCACAACGGCTCAGCGAGCCATTCGGCGAGCTGCTCGCCCAACTTCGGTAAGCGGCGTGCATCACGCCCATCTCCGTAGAGAAACCGCTTCACCTCCTCGTCGAGGCCAGCGGTAAGCGAGCCGACAAACGAGCCGCGATACTGGCCGCGCCCATCAGTGAAAAATCGCGTCCAGCCGGCCACCGCCGTACCCTCGGTTCTCACGTCAAAATGCAGCGACAGATCCATCACCTTGTCGAGCCACGGCTCTACTACGACTTGGCCTTGCTGCCGCAAAATATTCTCCAAGCGACCGCGCTGCTCCGCGCGCAGTTGTCCTCCACGGCAGTGGATTTGGCCGCGACCCGAAGAGCCGTATATGGCCTTGACGACCACCGCGTCAAAACCCGCCTCCGCCAAGCGCTCCATCTCCGCCAAGACTTGTTCTGTCGTCTCGCAGGCCGTGCCGACCACATCCATCCCGCAGAAATAGCCGGCCTCCTGCGCCGCGAGAAACTCGCCCAGCCGCGCCGCACTCCACGACTTGGCGTAGAGTTGTCGGACCTCCGCACTCCAGCAAGGCCCTTCTCCACCGCGAGGCAATCCCTCAACCAAAGGGTCAAGCAACTCGGCGCTGTCAGGACTCCAGCCCCAAGGTCTGAGCGCGTTGACCTTGCGCTCGGCAAGTGCTGCTAGGCCATCCGCGCTGCACTCGACGAACTCCGGAATCGCAAAGCCCAACTCCTGCATCCGCCGCAAAAAGCTCGGCGCAGGCTTCTCGCGCAGCAGGACCACATCGTCGCGGACGCACAGCAGCATGGGCAATGCTTGGAAGTCGGCCTCCAACTCGGCCACCCGCTGCGACGGCGTAAAACCCGGCCGCCCCAACGCCACCTGCTCCTCGCAGTTGGCATTGAACCAGTACACAGCCGGACAGCGTCCCCGCGACTGCGAGAACAACTCCAGCTCATCGATATAGTCCGCAGAAAGCCCAGCCTGGAGCCGACCTGCGCGATTGAAGCCAATGCCCTTGGCCCGCGCCGGCCCCAGCGGAAAGCGTAATGCCCGGCGATAGGCATCCCATTCGCTCAGCCCGGTCTCCTGCCAACGCCTAAACCACGTCAGCCCGTGTTTGACGTGACCGATTTCGTCGCGATAGATCCGCTCTAGAATCGCCGCAGTCTCCGGGTCGTCCAATTGCCGATAGACCTCGGCGTAGTGCCGCGCGTAGTCGAGATTGGCTTGTTCGAGGGTCAGGCTCAAGCCCGTTACAAAGTCCATCGGGGTCTCCATCGGCCCGATGGCCTTCCAGAAAAAATCGCCGACCGGGATCTCGCCAAATTGCACCCCAATCTCCTGCATCCGCTGCTGGTAGAGCCGCACATGCTCCTGCTCGTCTTTGAGCGTCTGCACCAAGCCGCGGCGAAACTTCTCCGGGGCCTGTGGGAACTTGAGCAAGGCCAGTGCCATCAGCTCCAAGGCGAGCAACTCGTGGTTGGCAAAAAAGTGCAAGACCAGCCCGCGCTCTTTTTCGCTGTGGAAGTGGCGCACGTCGCGGAAGCGGAGTTTTTCCCGGTGGTGCCACTCATCCAGCCCCAAGCCGGGTGGACGGCCCGGTGCACTGGGGGTCGCAATCCCCTCACCGGGCGCACGGTCCTCGTAGCGGTCGAGGACGACCAGCTTGTCTTCCCAGCGCGTGCCGAAGAGCACCTGCTCGGCGAATTGGCGAATTTCCATGCCGGGAATATAACGCATTCCCCGCCTTGACACTTGGCTTGGCTCGCTGTTATCTAGCCCATCCCACTACTTCCAAAAGGAGTCCCCAATGCAGGTCCAATCCGTCGAACTCATCCACTTAGACGTTCCATTTACCGACCACACCAATCAGCACATGCAGTACTGGCTGCCGCATTGGCGCATTGTTCAACTCTGCAAGATCACCCTCGCCGACGGCACCATCGGCTGGGGCGAGACCATCCCCAACTACACATGGGCCAAAGTCCCCGAAGACATCGAAGACCGCATCGTCGGCCGCGCCGTCGGCGATTTGCTGTGGCAGGATGCGCTAGGGGCCGGGGTCCAGCAGGCACTTTTCGACGCGGTGGGCAAGGTCTTAGGTGCCCCCGCGTATCGCCTGTTGGGCACTAAAGTCCGCACGTGGTGCCCGCTGTCTTGGTGGGCGATGGACATGCCGGCCGCCGACTGGGCGCGCCAGTGCGCCGACGCCGTCGCACAGGGCTATACCACCGCCAAGCTCAAGGCGCGGACTTGGTACGACCTGCACGCCTGCATCCAAGCCATCGTCGAGGCCGTTCCCCCTCAGT
>VXZF01000762.1 GCA_009845645.1 Gemmatimonadota bacterium
GCGTTATATGCAGCTTCAGTTCAATATGGTGGCCGAGGATTTCCACACTTTCGGTCGCGTGAAATCCGTGGCGATTGAGTACTCGCCGCTCCTTGTGGAATCCCTTGTTGGCGAGGTAGGTTTGGCTGGGGGAGGAGATCGAGTGCCCGAAGCGCCGGCAGGTCAGGAGACAACATTTATCTACGACGTCTTGGCTAGCTTCGGCACCGACGGTCAGCTAGGCTTTGATGCGATTAAACTCAATACTATAGCTGAGGCCGAGTTCGCCAAGCTGGAAATCGGTCAGCCGCTAGAGGAGGTAGTCCCCGACAGCGTCCACTTCGCCGATGGGGTTTTAGCCGTGTATTTCCCCTCGCATAAAGTAGTGCGCGCTGATGGCGAGGAGCATCTGCGGCTGACCTTTCGCACGGCCTTGTTGGATTTCACTACCCACTTCCTCGGCGAGGTGTTGGAACTGGAGGGGGAAAACCTGCCCCAGTCGATCGATCCTGGCGACGCGAGTGCAGAACTCCATAGCGACGACATCCGCGTCTTCGCTACGGGGACCTCCATAGAAGCGCTTTCCGAGATTGCGTTGGCCTCGTCGTTCCTGACGCCCAACGGCGACCGCATCAACGACGAACTCGACATCGCGTTTACGCTACTAGGCGTGGAAGATATCGCCACTGAGATCGGAGTCTATACCCTTACAGGCCAGCGGGTCAGGGCGTTGGTGCGCGGGAAATTCAACAAGGGTTTTTACACTGTGCAATGGGATGGGCGCGACGACCAAGGGGCACTGGTCCCTCCCGGCATTTACCTTTTGCACATAAAGGTAGATGCCGACAAAGAAGCATCAGAGCAATTTCGTTCGGTGTCGGTCGCGTATTGAGCATCCGAGGATAGCATGTTGCAACGGGCATATTTGCTGACGCTGTTGGTGCTTTTCCCGCTCGGGGAAACAGGTGCTGGAACGCTGCTCATCAACAGCCAAGACCAGTGGCGGCAATGGACTTTTCCCCAAGGGGTGCTATCGCTAGCGGCAGATGGCAGCATAGGACTGAGACACTTCCGACGCGATATAGATGCCGTCGCCGATGCGGCCGAATTCTTCCATCTAAACGCCAAGGGGAAAGAGGTGCAGGGGGGAATTCGCGGTGCGGGTACCCATATTGACCAAGCCGCTCATATTCTCGATGGCGCTGTCACCACTTGGTGGCAACCCAGCCAAGAGGCCCCGCTCGACGATTGGTGGGTTGAGATCGATTTAGGCCGCCTCGTCCAAGCGAAAAAGCTCCGGCTGATCTTTCCCGATACCGAGGGGGCGCGTCCCCTGCGCGAGTTTTCCGTTTTCGTCACCGAGGGAACGCCTTTTCTCACCGGCCAAGACGTCTTCCGCTACGACCGAGTGGGCGGCACGACCCAGCCCAGCCGGGAGACGGTGATAGAGTACGACCTTGTGACGCCGGAGTTGGGCAACGCCACCGGCGAGTATTTGGCGACTAGCGATACTTTGGAGTATATGTCCATCCAGTACGTGCGCGTCGTCGCTCACGCTAAAAGTCTGGATGCGGCGCTGGCAGCTATCGAGGTCGAGGCCATAGGCGACAACATTGCCCCGGGGACTATCGAGCGGGGAGGCGTCATACGGACTGGGCGCGACCCGCGCACTATCGCCAATATCATGGATGGAACTGCGGCCACGTGGTGGACCTTGACCTCGCGGGGGGACCTCGACTGGCGCGATAAAGGCGATTGGTTTGAATGGGATCTGGGTGCCACCTTCTGGATTGATCAATTAACGATGGTGGAGCCGCCGCCGGGGTTTGCCACGCTGGGGGTGAATTCGTACCGGAATCAGTCCGGTTTTGAACTATTGACCTCGGACGGCACGCCGATTCCCACCGAGGGGGAAGAGCGGCTTCAGAGTCCCGTCGATTACCAATTGCTCAGCTTCGTCGATAACGAAACGCTGAGCAGCGCGGGAACGAGAAACCGCAATTTTGACTTCCGCTTTCCCGCTCGCAAGGTGCGCTATCTGTTCTATCACCACGAATCTCCGGTCAACAGGTCCACCGTTTTCCATTTATTCGAGATTTTTCTCTACGGCGCAGGCCATCCAGCCGAGGTGGTGATGACCTCTAATTTCATTGATCTGGAAGGAGCCAAAAGCCTGCGCCGGATGCGCTGGGAGGCGGAGACAACGGCCGAGACGCGCATAGAGATTCGCACGCGAACCGGCAATACGCTGGACGAAGAGATATTCTATTACGATAAAAATGGTCGCGAAGTTCCCAAAGGACGCTGGGACAAACTGCCGGCCAGCCAGAAATTGCCCGAAGTAATAGTGACGAAAGCTGGGGCCGACTGGAGCGCGTGGAGCTCGGCCTACAAGGAATCTGGGGAAACCTTCCGCTCGCCCACGCCGAGGAGATTCGTCCAAATGGAGGTACGTCTGCAGACCGCAGATCCCGAGGTGGCACCGATGCTGCGCGAGATAGCCCTCGATTTCGACGATCCGCTCATCGGCGGCGGGGTTTTCGCCAGTATCTCTCCGCGCGAAGCAGCCCTCGATTCGCTGACGGTTTTTACCTTCCGCCTCGGAGGTCGTACGAGACCGACCGATCGGGGTTTCAACCGTCTCGTATTCGATTTGCCGAATCCTCTCGAAGGCGAGGTGCAATTGCGGATAGGGGATCGCCGCGTTGAACCCTTGCAGGTGGAGTCCAGCGGAGATTCGGTCGTGATCGACTTGCCCGAACAGGTCCGCGGGGACAGCATCGAAGTCAATCTGCCGTTGCGCCTGTTGGCCGATGCGGCTGCTTTCGACGCTTGGGTAAGCTCTACGACGCAGCCCGATATTCGCCAGGGGATCCAGCCAGAAGATATAGGGGCTTTGACGGTATTTGTGCCCGAGATTGCCCAAGAGGGGCACCTCATCCGCGCACTGGAAGTGTCCTCGGCGATGATCACACCCAATGGAGACGGCATCAACGACAGACTACGGCTTCGCTTGCTGGTAGTAAAAACCACTGCTCAACCCAAGGTCGCGATTTACGACTTGAGTGGTGCGCTAGTCGCTAGCACCGAACAGGTGGATCAAACGCACTATGTGTGGGACGGTCGGGATGAGAGTGGTCTATTGTTGCCCCCTGGTATCTACATTCTGGACGCCAAGGTAGAGACCGACACTGCAACGGAGCGGCGACAGCGCATCATCCATGTGGTCTATTAGTCGGGCCGGGCGTCGCCATGCAAAGCTGCTATTGATACGGGAAATCAGCGCGATGAATAAAGCCATTTGGTCTTTTGTCTTGTTTGCCCTCTTGCCACTGGAGCTCAAGGCCGATTTGCAGAGCGGATTCTTCAATCCGTACCGAGCGACGGGAACGCCTGTCGATTTTGAGTCGCTGAGTCCGGTGCTGCGAAAGTGGTACGTGCCCCAGACGCTGCTTTATCTCTATGGCTGGAAGACTTACGAATACACCAACTACGCCCGGGACAACTACCAGCGCTACGTCAATCTCTTCTTGGAAGGAGATCGCTATTACGATCTGTACGGCAACTATATCACCCGGGGTTGGCGCATCTACGACTGGCGTCAGGAACATCCGCTCGATTTCGGCAGCAGCATTTTCAAAAACCCCCGCTTCAATAGTTGGTTCAACCGCGTCCTGATATCCTCCGCTTCCAAAGGGCAATTCTACACTGCACTGACCGTGGGCGAACAGCTACGGACCACGCTTACGCCGATGACTTTTTCAAAGCCGCTCTTCGACGGTATCCAGTGGGATATGCAGTCCGACAAATACGCTTTGACCCTTATTGCTTCGCGCATTGACAATCCGGCCGTTCAGCGTCTAGATAGCGAAATCTCCGAAGCCAGAGAGACGGTCTTCACCAATTTGTACGGCTTGCGCGGGGTCGCTCAAGTCGGGGATTTCGCCACGCTCGGATTGACATACGTCAATGCCAACCACGGGAACAGCCGCTTGAGCGTCGAGGAAAATTCCCTCAAGGGCGTCTTGGGGGGGCGTTTGAACGCGGAGAACGTCCGCCGCATCGTCGTTCGCCTCAGCGACGATTCGCCCGAAGACAATACCGGCGGTGCGCTGCTGTTCCGCGAACGAATCTTCATCGACGATGTCGAGCACCCAGAGATAAAACCTTCGATTGACGGGGGGACGCGGCGTCAAGGCTTGCTCGAAGCTAACGGCGGCGACGTGCTGACACTTAGCTACGACATCGAACGCGATTTCGTCCCGGGCGTAAAGGACCAGATCGGCGATTTCAAAGAAGCCCGCAAGATCGATATCGAGCTGGTGGTGGCCAATGATTTTCGCATAGAAGTGACCTCTAATATGCAGACTAATTTCACCGGCGAGACGGTCTTCTTGCCGGTCAAGCGCAGCAATGGCAATATCAGCGATGGTTCCAATCAGCAGGTCGTTCGCTTCCAGTACGGCCTGCCGACAGCCAACGAAATCATGGGTTTTACGTTTGAAGTTTCCGAGCTTGCCGGATTCAATCTCCGCTCCGAATTCAACGTCAATCGCCACCACCGCAAGTTTCCCAATCAGAATATCGTCAAGAGGCAGGCGCTAGCGTCTGATCGCGCCGAGGCTTTTTACGTCACGGCCTCGCGGTTGAGCTATCCGTGGTTTGCCTATGGCGAGGCTTTCTCCATGGATCCGAACTACGGTACCTCCATGGTGATTCCCGACCAGCGCGGTTTTATCGACTACGAGGATGAGCTCAACTTCGCCTATGAATTTGTCGAGGACAACGACGACCAAGACCGCTTCCCCGACTGGCGGCGGCGCGTTACCGGGGGCGGTTTTGTGCCGGGGCAGCAGACGACCCGCGCCGCGGATGTCGAGGTGTTTCCCGGGCTCGACGAGAACAACGACTTGGTCAACGACTTTAACCAGAACGACAATTTGCAGCCCGATTACGTCGAACCCTTTCTGCGCTACAATGTCGATCCGCCCGAATTTCTCTTCGGCACCGACATGAATAACAACACCGTCATAGACCGCCTCGAAAACGATACCGAACCCGATTATCCCTACAAGCGCGACCACCGGGGCTACAATTTCTACGTGGGCGCTGAAATGCAGCCCGGTTCTAAGGTCATGGTCGGGCATCTACGTGAGTGGTTGATCGGTAGTGCCCGGCGGAATCAGACGAGTTATGGGCTTTTTACTTGGCAGGAAGACCTGCCATTGCGCGGCTTTAAATTTCGCTTTATGGAATTTTTGCGCTTGGCCCGCGACGATATTCCCGACGCGCTGATCCAGTGGGTCCAGTCTCCTTTCTCAGCGGGGGGGCTGCAGGATGTGCAGGATCGCTTGATAGCCCAGAATACGATGATCAACACGTCGTACCTCGACTTCGCCATTCACCGCCTGCGACCGCTGAATGTGTCTGGTAAAGTCAAGTGGGACCATTATTTTCAGCGCGGAGATCAGGCGCAGGAAAATCGCGACGAAAGTTTCTTAGGTGCTATCCTGAGAGCGGAGTACTTCTACGAGCCGTTTGCGGGGATCACCATTTCGCCCAAGTGGAAACAACAGTACACCCGCCAAGTTCCAACGGATCCCTTGGCGCTGCGACGCAATGAGCTGTCGGAGATTTTTTTCTTCATCGGGACGTACGATCTCATCCCCGGTCAGCTCGTCTCAGAGTCGGGGATCGAATGGGAGGTCTTTCGGAACCTACAGCAGGAGCCCGATCCGCTGCCGCCGGCCTTTGTCGAGGATTTCACTACTCTGACCTTGGCTACTCAGTTCACTAACAGTTCCGAGTATCAAGGCTACGCACTTTCTACCAAGATCGGTGTGCGCTGGCAACGCCGAGCGTTGCAACAAGGCGATGAGACCAATTTCCTCACGTTTGTAACTATCTTCGCCGGATTGCGCTAACAGGGCGATGGGTAGGACCCGTCCATCTGTTCTCTTGGGGATCGCGCTGGCCACGCTGGTCGCGTGCGAGCGTCCTCCCACGACCAAGACCGACTACCAAATGTGGTTGGAGCGGCATCCGCAGGATAGCGAAGCCCATTGGCAATTGGCCGATCT
>VXZF01000645.1 GCA_009845645.1 Gemmatimonadota bacterium
GCATTCTGATGCTCGGCAACCAGCGTCCGCACCGGCTGACCTATTACATTATATACGGTCAGCTCCACGTCCGCCGCCTGCGGCAACGCATACTGGATCGTCGTCGCCGGGTTGAACGGGTTCGGATAGTTGTTGGCCAACGCGAACGCCTCAGGCCGCGTCTGCAACTGCACCGGAGCCGGCAACGCCAGACGGTTGAAGCCAAACTCGCTGTCATACGTCTGGTTGTCGATGATCTCAATGACCGTGTCCTCGATCTCCGTCGTCGGACGGAAGACCAAGCTCAGCGCCACCTCGCCGTCGGAGACGATGTCCCCGTGGGCGGCCACAGTCAAAACACCGGCTTGGTTAGCCAGCACCTGCGGCGTAGCAAACTCGCTGCCACCCAGCGGCTGATCGGTCAGCGCCCGGACAAACTCTAGCTGGCTGGCGTCATACTGCACCTGCAAGCCATAGCCCTTGACCGCGACAAAATCGGCTACGCGCACGTCGAGGATGAAATCTTCACCCACGATGGGCATCCCCGTCCGCGCATCCAGATACATCCGCGCATCGGCGTTGAGGCCAGCGAGCATGGGCACGCGCTTGCCAGCGGCAGCCGTGCTGCGACCGAAGTTGTCGGCAAAGACGAAGAAGTCGTCGAAGTCGATCATCGCGCTTGGCGCGAGGTCGAACGCCGGATCAAACCCAGCGTCTTCCTCCGTCAAACCGAAGAGATCCGCTAGAATGAAGAAGTCGTCGAAGCCTACGCGATTGTCAGCGCCGAACAAACCTAAGATCGCGCGACCCTCGCTATCGACCACGACGTTGCGCACGGCCATTGCCGTCAGCTCGATATCGGAACCCGTTTCGTTGTCCAAGTCGTAGGGCCGCACCTGATAGGTGTAGCGCACGCCGTTGAGCGCCGTTTCATCAACAAAGGACGTAATACCAGCGTCCACCTGCGCGATCATAGCGAACTCGCCTTCAGCACCCGTCTTGCGATAGATGCTGTAGCCATGGACGCCAGCAACGGATTCAGCCGAGGTCGGACCGATGGCCCCGATGGCCTCGGCAACGACGCCCTGCAAGAGCCGGTCGGACGGCGAGAGCGTCCACGTCAGCGCGATGCGGCTGCCCTCGTCGTTGGGCGCGTCCAAGACGATCAGAGACGGCACGGCCAACGGCGCAATATTGTCGATCGCGCGAACTGGTTCTTCGGTAAGGGTGATCGCCGAACGAGCCAAGACCCCTTCGACGATATTCAGCCTCGGGGCCACGCCTTGGGCGTAAGCGAGCGCTTCCGGCAGCAGCGAGGCAAATACCGGTGCGTCACCGGCTTGTGCCGCTTCCCTGCTAGCCATCAGCGTCTCTGCCATCAGCGCGTAGGGCTGGTTCAGGTCTGTGGCTTGGACGAACGCGGCCTTAGCGGCAGCGCGCGTAGCCGTGCTGCTTCGACCGTCGGCCTCGGCGGCAATGCCCCATATAGCAGAGGCATTGTCAAGCGTAGCGACGATGGCGCGACCAATCTGTTCGTCCGGCACGGCATCGACCATGGCCCAAGGAATCATCTCAGCGCGCGGCTCATCCAGTGTGACCAGCCCCCCATCTTCGCCTATCACCGTCGTTACTTGGACTTCGCGGAAGATGCGATAACCGTCCAGCGAGGCGTGATCGTCCGACAGATCCCAAGTCAGCATTATGAAGCCGCCTTGGTCTCCGGCACCGTCAGCACCCTTGTAGTCTTCAGCAATCAGCTCGTCCGGCGCGTCGATAGGCGGCGGCACCACTTCGATGGTGAACAACGGCACCGGCAACTCGGCACCAGCTTCGTCTCTCACTATGTAGGTGTACGATTGGGCAGCAGCAGCAGCCGTCGGCGTACCCGAAAGCGTCTGCGTGGCCGAGTCAAACATCAAGCCAGCAGGCAACGCCGGCGAAAGAGAGTACGTCAAATTCCCCGTACCGCCCGAAACCGCCGGTAACTTCAGCGGATCAATCGCCTTGCCAACCTCATACACGTAAGCGTCGGCCAGTTCGATAGGCGTCGGTGCCTGCACTTCGATGGTTTGTGATGGCAGTGGAAAACTCGCGCCAGCGTCGTCCGTGATCGTGACCGTTACTGTGGCCGTACCTGCCTCGGAGGGCGTACCCGAAATCGTCCGCGTAGCCTCGTCATATGATACGCCAGCGGGAAGCCCTGACACAGTGAGAGTATAAGGCGGGGTTCCCCCTCCAGACGCCTGCAACGTAGAGTCGTCCCACAATGTAATCGGCTCTATCAGCTTGCCCACCTCATACGTCTGCCCTGTGAGACTCTGTGCATCGGCCGAGGTGATGTGAACGCCGGGAAAGAAACCGCTTGCTCCCAAAAGAGCTAGCAGGGCAACTGGCAACAACATTCGCTGCATGATTATCTCCTTTCAAGGTGATTTAGCGGACTTGCTCGCCAAAGAACACCAGTAAGCGACTGGCTCCTGACGACTGCCGCAGGATGCTTCTCTTTCTTAGATTAGCACAAAGATATAGTAATAAACTCTTTTTTGCAAAATAATAATTGTTTCGCAATCTGGCAGCCGCATGATATGCGCTGTCCACAGCCATGATTGGCAGTATCCCGAGCATTTCACCGACCAATTCCGCCAACAAGCGGCGCAAGTCAACCACCGATGACTAAAGTCACCGGCTTGTCCCTGGCCGTTACCCCGCCGCAGCGGCGTAGGCCGAAACTATAGGCTCGTTGACCAAAGCCCTTGCCCGGATATTCCGGGCGGCGTTGCAATCAGCGTGCGCTTGATGCCCACACTGCTTGCAACAAAACCTTGATTGACAGGAGCGATTACCGCGTTCGACATGTCCACATTGGGAACACATCTGAGAGGTGTACTGGGGATCGACGATCTTGAGCAGCACGCCGGCCTGTTGGGCTTTGTAGGCGATAAACGCTCTGAGTTGGTCAAATCCCCAGCTTCCCATGCGGTTACGTTGCGGCTTGCGAAACCGTATCCTATCTCGGATGCCCTTGAGGTCTTCCAAGGCGATGCCGCGACCGGTGTCTTTGGCCTTCGCAACGAGTCGCTTAGAAATGCAGTGATTGGTGTTGCGACGAAAGCGTGCTTCTCTATCCGCAAGGCGCTTGAGCTTCTTACGGATGCGCTTACGCCGTCGATGATTAGCCGCCAGATCAGCCGCCGATTGAAGGGACGGTTTGAGCGTCTGACATTTGACCCGGACTTCCTCGACATCCTCGCCGGTGTGGAGGTCGCCGTCCGAGTCCGTAGCGAGGTTCTCCACGCCAAGATCAACGCCGAGGAAGTCGTCGGGATCACACGGTGGCTCGGGATCATGCTCGACGGTAGCCATCAGGAACCACTTGCCATCCTTGCGGCGTACTAGTTCGGCAAACAGCTTGACGTTGCCAAACTGCGCCGCTTGGTAGTCGCCCATCACCATCGGGATGTCGTGGCGAACACCATCCGCCGTCTTGAGGTTGATCTGCTCCAAGCCCTTGTACCGGAACGACCCCTTGCGATAAGGGATCGCCGCCAAGGGACGAAACGACACCTGCTTACTCTTGTCGCGCTTGTAGCAAGAGGCAACCTGTTTGAACGTCAGGATAGCGATGTCAGCCGGCAGGTCAAACGTCTCACGCACCTCGTAGTAATACAACTTTTGCAGGGCATACGAGTTAGCCAACTGACGCTCAAAGGCGCGTTTGGCCACCCAGGTACACGCGGCATTGAAGCAGCGCATCGTCTCTTCGAGCGCCGCCGCTTGCTCCGCCGTAGGCAGGAGCTTGATTTGAATAACCCGCTTCATAGTAGGAAATATAAATACTGCGAAGGGGAAAGTCAAGAGGAAGATCGGCCCTGCGTGCCGGGCGCGATTCCCCTATCAGCTAAAGCAAACAGCCCCCTCGCGCCTTTTTCTTGTGGCCAAAGCAGACGACCCCTCGACCTAACAGTGACCTACGAGGTGCTGACGGATTGAACAAAATGCTCGATGGCACGGCTCTGCCGCGCTTGGACGAGCGCGAAATCGACGCTTTAATCCACCGCGACAGCCTCGACATTTTAGGGCTTTAAGAAAAATTTGCGTTAGATCGCTTTTTCTCTTACATCCTATTTTATCTCCCCACACACCCCACCTATCCCCAAAGGAGTCGCTCTATGAAGCGCTTACTTTTCAGTGCGTTGTCCCTCGTCCTCGTCGGCGCACCTGTGGTGGCTGATGACGAAGCGGATGAAGCGAATGTCTATGAAATGGGAGAAATGATCATCACCGGCTCCAAGCTGCCGCAGACGCCGGGAAATGTGACCCAGAAAATCTCCATTATCACCGCCGATGAGATGGGCTCCTTAGTCCTCGGCAACGGCAACCTAGCGGAGATGCTCTCCTACACCCCGGGCAACTTTGCCAACGTCCTCTCCCGCAACGACGCCAACTGGGGGTCGTCTGGCGGCTTGGCGCACACCTACAAGGGGTACATGCTCGACGGCCTGCCAATCGACTCCTTCGTTGATCTTCAGAGCCTCGATTCGTGGGCCTTCCAGCGGGTCGAAGACCAGCGCGGCTCCGCCTCGGTCCTCTATCCAACCTATTTGGCTATGGACTTCGCTGGCAACCAGTCGCCGCTGGCCGGGACGGCCAACTTCATCCTCAAGGAGCGCGTCGGCAGCACCCGCACCAGTGCCTCGGCTTATTACGGCTCGTACAACACCCTCGGTGGCCGCTTCTTCCACCAGCGCGCCGCCGGCAACCTGCACCTGTTCTTCGGCGGTCACCATGAGGACTCGGACTACACCGACTACGGCACCGAAGGCTCGTGGCTACAGATGGATGACGACCCCGAGTACGAGAAAACCAAGATGTACATGCGGGGCACTTACTTCCTCGACGACCACGGCCAGCGGGCCTCCATCTACGCCCACCGCACCTGGCACACCGGCGATGCCGGCCGCATCAATCGAGACTTCGGCCACACCTACACCACCATCAACGCCGGGTACACCAACCCGTTCGCCGACAAAGCCACCATCCAAGCCAAGGTCGGCTACCGAGACTACGTGCGCCGCTGGGAGGAGGATGGCATCTGGGAGGATCCCAAAAGTCGCGAACTGCGCTCGGAGGACGGGGTTGACCAGTCCGTCATACCAGCCGATGTCTCCCTCTCCATCATAACTCGGGAGTCGGACGTGCTCACCGTGGGTGCCGACTATCAGCTCGCCTCGTACGAGACTTCGCGCGAGATCGGCGAGATAAGCCCCGGCAACGACGCCACGGCCACGGCCATTGGCTTCTACGCCCAAGAGGAGTTGCGGCTGAATCAACTGATTCTCCGCGCCGGGGGACGCTACAACATCATTTCCCACGACATTGACCTGTTGCAGGGTGCTCCGCCAGGCGACGACAGCAATTCTTGGAACAAGGTCCTGTTCAGCGGCGGGGCGCGCTACAACCACAGCGACGAGCTCGCGCTGTACGCCAACCTAGGCACCAGTTTCAAGGCGCCCTCCCTCAAGTCAGTGGGCGGCACCATCCCTTTGGCAAGCAAGGGGGACAGCACGGTCAGCGGCCACGTCCCAAACCCAGACATCAAACCAGAGTCCGGGACCAGCTTCGACGTAGGCGTGAACCTCCGGCCGAGCGATGGCTTACAGGTCGGCCTGCGCGGCTTCAACATCCTGCTCGCGGACCAGATCGCGCAGCGGGCCGTGCCCGATGCGCCCCAGTCGGAGGACATCAACGCCGGCAACACCACGACGCGGGGTGCCGAAGTTGAGATCACCCACCGCCTCAACGAGCAAGTGGAGTGGTTTGCCAACTACACCTATACCAGTGCCGAAGTAACCGAGAACACCGAAGATCCGAGCAAGGTCGGCGCTAAGATCAACTTCGTGCCGGAGAGCGCGATCGGCGTCGGGGTTCACCTCACCTTCCCCCAGGGCTTGCGGGCGACGGTCACGGCGCAGTCCTACAGCGGCATCTACCAAGACATCAGCACAGACGCCGAGACCCTCGACGGGTATATTCTAATGAACGCTCGCATTGAGCAGCGCGTCCGCACCCA
>VXZF01000756.1 GCA_009845645.1 Gemmatimonadota bacterium
GTAAAGGTGAGCAGGACCAAGGTCAGCAAGGTCAATCCGGTGCGCAGCTTGCGCCGACGCATATTGGAAATGCCGAGCATAAAGGCCGCATAGCTGGCGCTGGCGCGGCTGATATCGGTCTCGTGGACGTGGGCTTCCTGCGCCTGATATGCCTTCATATAGCGGTTGAAGCGGGTGCTAATCATCGATAGGACAAACGCCGCCATCGCCATGATCGCAAAGGCCAGCAAGATCACCAGTGGATGGGCGATGGCAAAGGCCGGGTGAACCTGGGAGATGGCGATCCAGATCAAAACCAATAACCCCCCAAACCCCGCTAGCTGCCAGCGAATATCGGCTGCCGCAAACAGCAACCGCTCCCCCAGAAAGGCTGTCGGGATGACCAAGGCGAGAAAAAACACCATCCCGCTGATGACGTCGTTGAGCGTCTGTAGCACTTCTGGGTACGCACGGGACGTCACCCCCAGCGCGGCCCGGACGTGCTCGACATAGCGCTCCCAATCCTTGGCCTCTTCGGCCTGTCGCGCCTTTTCGATCAGGCTTTTGCCGCGCTGGTGCAACCGGGCTAGGCGTTGATTTTCAATGGCGTGCTCGCGCAAGGTACGCAGCCGCGCCTCATTGAGCTGCCACATGTCCTCAACGGCCAGCATCCCAGTGCGGATTAGCGATTCCTTTCTGAGCACGTAGCCCCGTCCTCGCGCCTGTTCCTCATCTTCGTTTCCCTCGCTGTTGAGCAAGAGCAGGCGGTTGGCGACGAGCATCTTGATGCCATCGTCCTCGTCGGCGTCCTGCGGTCCAAAGACCACGCCGACGGCCTCGCCTTCGTCAATTCCCCGCGCCAACCCAAACTGCCGAGGTGCCACCCCGCTGCGGTTGACGATCTTGATATCTCCAAACGACCGGAGATAGCGCGGGTCAATCATGCTGTAGAAGGACCGCGAAATAGTGGGAAAAACGACGATGATCTTTTCATTGGTATTCCAGCGAATCTTGCTATTGATCATCCACCCATTGACTGGCTTACCACTGAACTGCTGCGCCCTTTCCGAAAGGTCGGGTGCGAACGCGATCTCCCCAGTCTCAGGCTTGACTTGATAGGCCGCCACTGGATAGCCTCCAGTCCGCAAGCCGGCGATATCGGCGACGCCTTGGCCGTCCGTGAGGTGGTACTGTGCCCAGCGCACGCCTTTGTGCGATTTGAACCAAGGATCCACTACTACAATGGCATCGGCAATCGGGCGGTCCGGTACTGTGCTCCGACGCGGGAACGAGCGGACCTTGACCCGCAGGGAGCGCAATTTGTCCTTGAGGACGGGACCAAAGTCCTCAAGATCGGCAAATAGGGCCTCGTCGTTTACGGCCCGCGCTAGCATAGCGTTGAGCAGGCGGCTTTGGCGGGACAGATTTTCGATATTCATCCGCTCAGGCGTATCGAGTGGGGTATCGACTATATAGCGAGCATCGTTGACGGTCACAAACGACAGCGAGATGATTCCAGCGGTCAGCGCCTGCACCCCACTGACCGAAACCCCGCCCGGCACAAAAGTTGACCAGTCCATGCCGCGAATCGGGCTGATTCCATTGGCCAGCGGCCGTTCCTGCTCCAAGCCCAACCGAGCGGACTCCTCCTCGGCATAGGCCGTAAAACGCCGTCCAAAAGGCACGAAGAACCGCTTGAGATCGTAGCTAAAGGTATTGTTCCAAATCCCCAGCCCATCGGACTGACTCGTCAGGTCAATGCAGATGAAGAGCTTGGGCTTGAGCGGCTCTTCCATCCGCTCGGCGTAGTAGGGATGGCGGCGGGCGTGGCGTTCGAGGAAGTGGACAATCCCCTGCTGAGCTTGGAAATGCGCACCCGTGGCCACTAGCACAACTGGCCGGCGCGGAGGGTGACGCACTAGGTGCTCGGCCAGCGCCAGCAATGCCGCAATGCCGCTGGTCGCTTCGGCCGCCGGAGCCAAGGCGGGAACCACCGACATGCCGTCGTAGTAGCTTTCGATGACAATGGTCTCGTCGGCCAGCGCTGGGTCGGTGCCGGGGAGCCGACCCCAGATATTCCAAGCCGTCTCGCGCTGCCAGTCCATCCGCCCCTTGAGCACTACGGCAGTCGGCTGCTTAAGCAACCGCTCTTTGAGCTGTAATCCGGCGGCTCTTTCAATCCAAAAGCGCGGGATGTCCAGCGGCGCAGTGGAGTACTTGGCTGTAGCTTGATTACGCGTGGTCTCCTCTGGCTCTATGAAGACAATGGCGCGCGCACCCAGCGAAGCGGCCTGCAACCAGCGGCTCCAGCTATTGAACTCCATCAGCACCACCCGGCCGTCGAGTTCAAAGCCTGCGAAATCCTCCCACTCGCCGTCGCCGCCGTAGATCATCTCGCCCGCGTACTCGGGCAGGGTCGAGGTGCGGACCAAGTTGGGCCACAGGCCATAGAGTACGTAGCGCTCCCCGCTCTCTGTGAGGAGCAACTCCCCCCCTTGATCGATGGGCACGGTGACTTTAAAGGATTCGCGAGTCAGATCGGGCAAGCCAATCTCGCGCAGGCGCTGCTCGACGTAATCCGCGGCGGCCGCTGACCCAGGATAACCGCTGACCCTAGAGCCGAGCGATGACAGATAAGCGACGGTTGGGCGCACGCCGTCCTCGCGCGCCCAACCGCTATTAGCGGTCAGCGCGAGAACGCAGAGGATGTAGTAAGCCGAGTGTTTCATGCCCAAAAAAGGGAGTTCCCCACTTTGCCGGTGAAGTAATCTATGACCAACCACAAGCCATTGCACGAAACCTGCCCGCAGATCAGCCCCAAAAAAAACATCTGACTGCGGCGATACAAGGCCACCCCGCCAAAGCGCATGATCAGCTTCTTGATAAACCAAGCCAAGAATACGCTAAACCACACGTAGTTGAGCATGCCGTTGGCCCCAATGGGAAAGCCGATGGGATGCACCGGCCACCACGGCAGGCGCTGGCGCGCCCACATCATCGCCCCCATCACCAGCGCACCGCCGGACAAAAACCCCAGCCCCGGCCAATGTATGCCCGCCGGCTCTATGTTGCGGAGCGCATTGTTGTACGCGGTTTCGGGCGCGCCTTTAAAAAACCAACTATTGAGGTTCACTCCGCCGTGCTGATAGGCCATGTGGAAAATCATCCAAAACGCACCGAGGGCACCGATGAAGAGCGCGAGAATAATAGCCCAAAACACCAGCCGCCGCAGCCTCGGCTCCATCTCCTCGATTAGCTTGAGGGCGTTGGTGCAGGTAGCCATGACGAACACCCGCACATCCGCGCCCCACATATAGGCCAACGACAAGTTCCACACCCCAGTCCGCGTCACCAAGTCGGTCCCCAATCCCAAAATTACCAAGTCGGGTGCCGTCATCGGGGCGCGCACGGCCGCTAGACCGGCTTCGGCGACGATTCGCGTCACGCCGAGAAAGATGAGCAAGGCCAAGACGACAAAAACAAACGCTACCCACAGCGGCGTCCCCATAACCCACAGCCAGCACGACATGACCAAGATCCCACCCACTGCGCCGAAAAAAGACCAGCGATAGGACATGATCTCATCCCCATCTTCCACTTCTGGTGCCAAGCCGAGGGCCTTTTTACACACATTGCCAAAGTGCTCCCTACCCACCCACAAGCCAACCGCAACCATTGCCAGCAAGGCTCCGACCCCTTGGTAGGCCATCAAGGGAAAGTCGGCCACGCCGAAGGTGACCTTCTGCTCGGACGTCACGCCAGCGACCGCGAAGAACTCCTTTTCAAACTTGGCCAATAGGTGAAAGAACCAGATACCAGCCGCGATATTGGCATTGATGAAGTACGAAAAGCCGACTATGGCGAAGCTGACGGTCAGTTGCAAGGTTTGCTTGCCCACTAAGAATATCGACGAACTCAGGGAGAAGACCGGAAAAGCCGGGTCGTAGCGATGCAGGGCCTTCAAGCTGCCAAAAAAAATCGGCAACATAAAACCGGCCCACATGGCCGGCTGACGAAAAAAGGTATTGATCTTAAACCCGCGTTCCTCTCCCCGCACCATCGCCAGTCCCACCTGTGTGATCGGATAGGGCAACCGCTCGCGCTCCATCCACTGTCGGCGGATGATAACCGCGATCGACACCATAGTTACGTATAGTGCCAAGAGAAAAACTGCCCACCAGCACAAAGGCTCTACCCACGCTGCATAGGGAATCGCCTCCCCGGGTGCCAACCCTTCGTAAAAGGTCTTGCTGTCGCTCCCGTCGTTGACTAGGACTTCTCGCGCGGAAAAATGGGGAAAGAGCATTTCCTGCCACTTGTTTTCCGGCGAGGCAAAGTAAAACACCGCCGTGATCATCGGCAGGATTTGTTCGCTCAGGCCCATAGTACAAAGAGCCGAGACGATCAACAGCATGACGTACACGAGAATCAACTCGGCCCGGTTGAGGACCAAACTCCGCCCCCAAGAGACCAATACTATATTGAGCAGGGATGAGGCGACGATGAAGGTGGCAAAGAAAAAACCCGGAGCAAAAGGATCGAGAGGAGCCACCCAGCCATAGTAGAAGCCATAGAGCGCACACGAGACCAAGGCCCAAACCACCGCGCCTGACGGGCTAGCGGCGATCTTGAACAGCACATTGAGCAGCCCAATGAGGACGAGAAACAAAAAAATGGCCCCCGGTGTGCTGAAGTCCAAGGCCATGTAGGAGCCGCGGATGATCATGTTGCCGTACGGAGCGCCGACGGCAAGAAAAAAGCTGAGGAACGCTCCCACCCAAAACGCACGCATGGTTAGCTGCTGGGTACCGGGCGGCGCCAGAAGGGCTTGGTCGCGCCCGGCGAGGTGGTCTAGGTAGTGAGTCGGCAAGCGTCTTAGCAAGTAGAGCCCCCTACTGTATCGCAATAGCCTGTTATAATAAGCAGCTTAACCGATTGGGACAACGAGAGTTGACGGCATTCGCATTTAGGGGCTTTTTCTTTTTGTATGGAACTTGACTTTCTCCATATCGCCAAGCCGCTCATCAGCGCCCCCACAGCCCCTTTCCACGAACATTTTGCCTTCGGCATCGCGCGCGCATTTGCAGCCGCGCGGCCTCCAATCCAAGTGCTCCACGACCGCTGTGGCAACAGCTTGCTGCTCTACGACGGCGGGGGGCAACAGGAAGAGGACGAATTCATCGTCTTAACTGCCCATCTCGACCACCCCGGCTTAGTGTGGAGGACCTCACAGGGGTCAGGCCACGCGCTATTCGAGATACTCGGTGGCGTCGAGTTGGAAAAGGCGCTAGCGACGGGCGTGCGCCTATTCGACCTGAATCGCCCGGCTACCCAGCGCGGAATCCCCGGGACCATCGTCCGCACTGTGGAAGCAGAAGGAACGCACTATCCCCTAGTTGAAGTAGCCACAGCACGCGACAATCTCCAAGGACCGGGGACCTTTGCGATGTGGAATTTGCCAGCCTTTCGGGTGCGGGGTCGGCGCTTGAGCGGACGGGCGATCGACGATTTGGCCGGCGCGGCCGTGGCGTTGTGCGTCTTGGATGCCTTGGTTCGACAGCAAACCCCGGTCCGCCTCGGCGTCTTGCTCACGCGTGCGGAGGAGGTGGGTTTCGTCGGTATGCTCGCCGCGCTGGAGACTGGGTTCTTGCCGCGACGTGCGCTCTACATCAACATTGAGTGTTCTAGTGTGGCGGCTGGGGCGGTGCTCGGCGCGGGGCCGATCTTGCGGGTGGGCGACCGGCTCTGGGTGTTCGACCCAGACATCAGCGGCGGGATGGCTGCACTAGCTGACGGATTGGCCTCCCAACAGCCTACTTTCCGCTATCAACGCAAGCTGATGGACAGCGGTGCTTGCGAAGCCACTCCGCTTATGCAGGCCGATTACCGTACGGGCGCAGTAGCCCTACCTCTCGGCAACTATCACAACGCAGGGCCGGGCGCACAATTAGCCCCAGAGTACATCCACCTCGACGATGCCAACGGACTGGTGCGCCTCCTCGTCCACGTAGCCCAGCGCGGCATTGGCACGGGGCTAGCGCATTCGGCCGCCGCGCTCGACTCCA
>VXZF01000529.1 GCA_009845645.1 Gemmatimonadota bacterium
GGTCAGTACTGCGCTCCATGGTTGCGTCTCCTTGCTCCCCGTATAAATCTTCAATCCAGCCCGAGCGCCGCATCGATTTCTTGTTGGTAGGCCCGCACTTGGCCCGAGAGGATTTCGTCCATAGTCACGGCTCGGCCGGCGAGGGCCGACTCGTAGGCCCCGTATATCGCCGCCACCGCCGTCATGCCCAGATGTCCATCGACCTCGGGTTTGGTGCCCTTGAGGACCGCCTCGCCGAAGTCGTGCATCTCGATGGCCATGTGCTTGGCATCAACCGGCGGGAAGTCCAGCTCGTAGGTCACCACCTTCGCGCCGAAAAGCCGCTCGGTGATTTCGCTCATCTGAAAATCGGGCAACAACGGCAAAATCTCCGCGCCCTCAAACTGCTGGCCCTCGCAGCGCAGGACCACCGGCCGACCATTGCGGTCCCCAGGCGCATACAACGCCCCCAAGCGGCCGTGCACGCTGCGCTCAAAACCGGTGCTGCCACGACCGCCGGCAGCGTAGGTAAACTGCACCATGGCCCCGGACTTCATTTTGTATATCGCGCAGACCGAATCCTCGCCGGTAGCTTCAATCGAATCGGGGAAGGTCTTGAGCCGCTCGACATAGGACTCGAGCTGGAGACCGGAATCATCGGGCTTATAGCGCACCGGCTCGATGATCCAACCAGTGCCATAGATCTGATCGAAGGCACCCATGTAGTACTGCACGATATCGGTAAAATGCACCGCCATATCTAGGCCGATCGCTCCTTTGTCCTTCAGATGCCGCCACGGGGTGATGACCATCTTATTGTTGCCGCCTAGGCTGTTGTGGATCATCAGGTAAGGGTCGCCCAAAAGCTCGTGGTCGAGGATCGCGCGCGCCAATCTATTGGGTGGGTCACGCCGCAAATTCTCAGCCGTGGCCAGCACCACGCCACTCTTTTCGGCCGCCGCGATCATCGCCGTGCAGGCGCGAATGGTGATGCCCAACGGCTTTTCGCACAAGACATGCTTACCGGCCTCCAGCGCTGGCACCGCCACTTGGTGGTGGACCGCGGGATCGGTGGCCACGTCCACCGCCGCAATGTCGGGATGCGACACGGCCTCGTCCAGATCGGTGAAGACCAAGGGCGTGCGACCGAAGAGGCGCTCTACTTCCCGCCTGCCCAGATCCGCGTTCTTGGGGTTGAGGTCGCATACGGCCATCAGTTCGATATTGCCGATGCCGCTGTTCTCCAGTTCTTTGTAGGCGAGGATATGGCGATGGCCCATACCGCCGCAGCCGATCAAGCAAAGTGGAATCTTTTTCAATGTCTGCTCCTTGTATAACGCTCAGTAACCCACCGAGCGTAGAAATTCCCGATTGGCCCGACACGATTCATCCGCGTCAGTGTCTGCATAGCTGGACAGCTCGCCCATTACCCAGCCCTGATAGCCGATCTCCTCAAGCGCCGCGCGAATCGCGGCAAAGTCCAGTCCCACCGTGCCCTGCCCCATCACGCAGAACTTGCCCTGAGTCCAATCCTTCATGTGCACGTAGCCGATGCGCTCGCGGTATTTGAAGATCTGAGCGACCGCGTCTTCCTGCATAAAGGCCGCCACCGACACATCCATGCAGATCTGCAGCCGCTCGGCGTATGCGAGGAGCTTGTCCTGCTCCTCTTCGCTTTCGACCGTGCAGCGCGGATGCGCGTGGTAGGTCACCTTCACTCCCAGAGGCTCGGCGTAATCGATGAGGGTTTCCGCCTGCTCAGCCAAGCGTTTAAACTCGTCGTCGTTGGGATGGCGTAGCGCCACGCGATTGCCGCCGAGGAAGCAGTAATTGGGGCAACCCAACTCAGCCGCGTACTCGATGATGCGCCGCTGCCGAGCGAGCACCTGTTCGGCGTCGGGTGCCAGCGACACACTGCCGAACAGGCACACCGGCGGCAACCCGTGCTGATCGAGCAAGCCGCGCAGCCTGCGGGGCGTGCCCAGCCAGTCCATCGAAACGCTGATGAACTCCACCCCCTCCCAGCCAGCGTCGGCAATGGTGCCAAACACCTTGTCCAAATCTGGCGTGGGACCCCAAGTGATCGTGGAATACCCCAGATGAAACGACCGCTCTGCGCTCATTTTGACCTCCGTTCGCTTCTTGGTTCAGCCTTCTCAGGTCAGACACGCGGATACGTGCAAATGGGAAACCTGCCAGCGCTGGTCCTGCTTGAGCCAGACGATGGTTTCGCGCCAGGTACCTTCCTCGACGCTGTCGCCGATGGTCCAAGTGCCGACCAGATAGCCCGTACTGACCGCGACATCGCCGTGTACGGTGGCCTGGAGATCCCGCCATTCCACCTGTGCCTGGACACGGCCTGCGGCCATGCCGGCCCGCAGCGCTTTGGCGTCGAAAGCCGCCAGACGACTGCCGTCGGGTCCAAAGGTCGTGCGTTGGGGGTGGATATACGGCAGAAAGGCGTCTATATCGCCAGCGCAATACGCGGCAGTGGCGATTTTCGCCGCCGCGATTACCGCTGCTGCTTCGTCATGGGCCATATCAATCTCCTCGTTTGCTCTCCTGTCGTCGCCGCATGCCCTCCTGCAGAAACAGTTCGCGGTTGGGAAAGCCATTGACCAATGTGAATCCCCCGTCCACCGCGATCAACTGACCGGTCATATAGGGGATCTGGGTGAAGGCGAAGGCAGCACCGGCGATATCTTCGGGCTGGCCGATGCGCGGCAGCGCCTGCGAGCCTCCCTCGGCCATCAGACCGTAGGTTTCGGCCACCGTATACTGCTGGTCGGTCTCCGGATCGACGATGCCAGAAGGACGCGACGTCAGCGGCGTCTCCACCACCCCTGGACGCAGGGCGTTGACGGTAATATTGTGCTGTCCCGCATCAAAGGCGGCCCCTAGAACCACGTGGTTGAGCCCGGTCTTGCTCACCCCGTAGGGGATGCGCGTGCTGTCGGGTGCCACATCCGATACCGTAGCGATAAACAGAAAGCTGCGGTGAGTGACTTCTTGCCCGGCCCGCCGCTCGTTTTCGGCCTGCTCGATCATGCGTTTGAGCGCGCGCTGACACAGGCGGTAGGCCCCTTTGAGATTGACGCTGAGGACCCGGTCCAACTCCTGTTCAAGATGATCGACCGGCGTCTCGGTGAAGCGGTAGCGCGCAATCTGCCCGTCCGCGCCGCGCACGTAGTTGGTCACGCCGCTGTTGCTGACGACGGTGTCGAGACGGCCGAAATGCGCGTAGGCCCGATCCACTAGGTCGAAAGGAGCTTCGGGCTGGCTCAAATCAGCACCCAAGCTCAGTGCCTCCACCCCGTGCTCTGTCCGCAGTTTGTTAGCCACCGCGGCCGCCCGCTCCTCGCCGGAGCTTTTGTGCGCACGGGGGTCGGAGGGATCGCTGCCGGAATTGTAGTGCACCACCACGTCGTAGCCATTAGCGGCGAAGGCGGCCACAACAGCCGTGCCAATTCCACTGCTCGAACCAGAGACCAGACATACGGGCCTGCTCATAGATAGACTCCCTGATTAATAGTCAATTCCGTTTGCTCTTGGAGGATAACGCCCCAATCGACGATCTCCGCCATCCTTCCGGCACTGGCGCGATCGCAAATACAGCACGAGCCTTTTTTAATAAGCCATGCCGACAACTCGTTGTGCTCGATCGACCCCTTCGTCCGTCTCTACGGTGAGCTGCAGCAGATACGTTCCCGGCGGCGCGAGTCGCCCATCGACATCGCGCCCGTCCCACGCCGCAGTGAACCACCCGCTGACCTGCTCACCGCCGTCGATCTGGCTGATCTCGCGCCCCGCCAAATCAAATATCTGGATCGCCACGGGTGCGGCCTCTACGTTCAGCAAATCGCACTCGATCACGACCACATCGTTAATCCCATCGCCGTTGGGGGTAAACACGCCAGCCTGCACGCGCAACCCCTTGATGCTCTTTTGGGCCAAATCCAGAATATCTACGCTCAAGCGATCACTATCTATGAGCGGGTCCGCATCACCGGCTGTCAACGCCTGCCGCACCTCATGTGGTTTCTCGCTGTCAAAAATCCGCCCGGCAAAAAGCGTCCCAAACTGGAAGACCTCGGCGCGAAAATCGACCTCGATCCGCTCGCCGGTTCGCGTCGCGTCGATCCGGGGAATCCCCAGTTCAAAGCCTCGCTCGTCCAGCCGCCGGATCTCAAAACCTACCTCCTCGCCGCTGATCCGCACCGCATCCACCCCGCCGGGCAGGCTCGGAGTATCGATCTCAATCGAATCAAAGCCCAAATCTCGGGGACTAAACACTGGTGTCAACACATAGGTAAACGCCGCTGGCTCGCCCGCTCTCACCGCGCCCGGCGTGATTTCCGCTAGGGCTTGGGTCGCAATTGGCGGGTCCGATACCGCAAACTGCACGTAGTCGAGTTGACTTCCTTGGTCGCGGACCGAGTAGAAGTCGGCTCTGAACTGTACGTAGCGGCGCGGTTTGTTCGCCTGTATATCTCCCACCCCTGCGCTGAAGTCGTAGGCCGGACTCCACGAGTCCCAGTTGCGGGTATCATAGGTAATCCCAGCCTTCTCTCCCTTGTTGAGTTTGTCGTAACTCCGCCGGGTGAGGGGATTTCCTTGCTGGTCGAAGAGTGACTTCTCGTCGCCCCTAAACGTGAAGCGCCAGTAGTTGTTCGGTTCGGCGCTGTCGCCACTGCGCGTCCGCAATTCGACCGCGGCCTCTGGATCCTGCCGTCCCGACCAAGTTACTGGACCCAGTGCAACTGCCTCGCCGAGGTCGATGATGTTCGAGCGGTAGGTGGCCTCGTTTGCAAAGCCAAACCCGTAGATCTCGAACTCGGCTAGCTCCCAGATCCCTCTTGAGTTTTCCGGAGCATCAAGCAGCAGGCGCTGGACCGGCTCGGAGGGCATCGCCAGTTCCATCACTCCGCTCGAGTTTTCCTTGATGTCATAGGCGAGGTCAAAGTCGAAAAAAAAGCCCCGATGCGTGATCGCGTGATCGCGGGTGCCGTCCTTGAGGGGATCGCCATCGCTGGTGCCGACTCTGAATCGCTGGACAAAGCGCTCGTTGACAAACTTTTCGCGGGGGAAGAAGCGAATGCGCTGAAGGTTGAATAGGCCGCCGAGGTCGAAGATCCAGACCTTGGTATAAATCCATCGTCCCTTGCCCCAACTTTCATCGAGGGAGCGTCCACCAAAGTAAATAGATCCCCACGGCCAGTGGCCGTCGCCCAGATAGACCGTTTCGGGATCGCCATCGAAGATGAAGCGGTCGTCGTCCTCTAAGTTCTCGGTCCAGCCAGTGTGCGAGTGCATGACGAACACAGTGCCGCCGTCCAATTCGTAGATCTGCGGCGCGATGTTGACGGTGGGGTCTAGACGCTGGGGATGGATGAAGTCGGCTTCTACTTCGACCAACTTGATCTGGCCATCGCGGGCTTCATCGGCATCGTCCCAAGCCAACGACACGAATTCGTAGGGTGCGTCCAGTTCGGGTGGTGGCAGACTCTGGCCACCGACCCGATAAATCGTCAACGCCGACGCTTGGCTCCAGAGGAAACCAAGGGCCAGCAGAACCAGCGACACCCGCATAGTATTCCCTCCGCTGGGGAAAAGTGCTAGTAGGCAACAGCGATGGTGCGCAGTACTTCAGCGCGTCCAATGCGGGCACCCTTGGTATCCGTATCGACTCGCACGCGCGCCAGATAGACTCCCGGGGGCACCACCGCCCCCTGCTCATCCCGACCGTCCCACTCCATCCCGTAGAGTCCCGTGCTCGCCGGACGCTGCTCGACTAAACGCCGCACTCGTCGCCCTTGCACGTCGTGGATCAACACCTCCACCGGGCTACCATCACCCACCTTGACCACCTGGAAGTGAAACCCCATCTCGTCGTTGACCCCATCGCCGTTGGGCGTAACCACGCGCGGCTCCACTGCCACCGCCTGTACCAAGGCACCCTCCTGCACCGCCCCCACCAGCGTCGTCGTATTGCTGGCAATGGCTTCCATGGCCTCACCCGGATCCACCCGCTGCCAGCCACCTTCTCCTTCAACACTGTGCTGCA
>VXZF01000632.1:0-2240 GCA_009845645.1 Gemmatimonadota bacterium
TACTCGCGGGCACGGTCGGCAAATTGACCGAACTCGGCCGACTGGTCTGTCGCTTAGCCGGCCGCTGGTCGCCGCCGACCATTCCCGCGCCGATGGCCGCGCCCTACGCGCTCGGCGGCGAAGCCCTTTCGCGCCTGACTCGCAGACCGCCGGTCCTGTCGTGGGAAACCTACCGCCTCACCGCACATGGCTTCCGCGCCGATGGCAGCCGTGCCACCGAGGAGTTGGGCCTAGCCTACATGGACCAAAAGGAAGGATTGACGCGGACGATCAACTGGTACTGGAAGCAGGGCTTGCTCAGACGCCGACCGGCCTGTTTCCGCGATTCGCAATTTGCCGATTAGTCAGTCCAAATACACCACGCTCAGCCCATAGACGATCAAACTCGGCACCTCAAAATACACTCGTCCGGCGCGCCTGTGGTGCGGCAAAACCACGGCCTCCTCTCGCTCCGGATAGAGCCATTCAACCCGCTCCACCCTTTGCTCATCCGGTACCATCAGCCTCACCTGCAGTGGCCCGACGGGCTGCGGCACCTCGATATCGCTGCTCTCATCCTGGCGATAGTTGACCCAGTGCAAGACCACTGCCTCGATTCCGTCCGGTCGCCAGGCCCGCACCCGCACGAACCACGGCGCGTCCGTCTCCAGCCACGCCGCCCTGAGCAAGTCCTTCAAGCCCTTGAGGAATTGCCGTCCCAACGCGTCCCGCTGGGCCACTGGATAGACCGGCACCTCCTGCTCGGAGCGCAGCGCCACTTTTTCCGGCCCCCATGCCCGTTTGCCCAGGTACTGCACCCCTGCCGGTGCCTCGCTCCGCCAGTCGGCCAACAAACCCGTTTCATGTGGCGTTCCATCCACATCCAAATCCCCGGTCGCACCGGCGAGTACCACCCTGCCGCCGTCGGCCACATAGCGCCGCAAAAAATCACCCTCGGCCGCTGTCAGGCGCTCGATTCCGGGCAGCACCAGCGCGGCGTATCCATCGCCCTTGGCCACCAGTTGGGCTTCCAAGATCATGTCGAACAACACGTGGCCATCCTCCATATAGCGCCCCAATTGCTTGAGCGGCTCCACGCAGTCCGCCTCCTGCTCCAGCTCGGCCCGGCGCGGGTACACCAAGCCCACCTGCGACCAAGGACGGGCCGGATGGATCAATGCCTCGTGATCGGCCAAAAAACGCTGATAGCGGCACACTGGCCCCATGTAATCGTCTAGGGCGTAATCGCTATTGGCGTCCTGGCCCCAGTGGAAGGCCAGTGCCGCGCTATGGTTGGCTCCCGCCTCGGCGATGGACAGGCGCAAACGGTGGCCGTCGTACTTGTTGAGAACCATGGGTTTGCCCCCGCTCATGGCGTACGCATAGCGCGCTGACAAGCCCGTATCGGCTAAGTGCCCCTGGTCCACATTGCTGAAGTTCTTGTTGCCACCCTGGCTGTACCAGATATAATCCTCGCCCCGGGCCCAATCCTCCTCCGGCAACAGGCAGCGCTCGTCCCAGGCCGACAGATCGTACTTGTGGTACCACTGGGCCAGTAGCAAATCCGGCTTGAGGGCGCGGCCGTAGTCCACAAACAACTCGTCGAAGAATTCCTTGCGCCGCCGGTACACCAACCGAGCCAGCAAGCGCTCGATCCGCAGGCGCAAATCCTGCGGCGCCGCAGCGCGCACGGCTATGGGGGCGCTGTATTCAGCCGTGTCCGGCGGCCCGGCTGGATCGAGCCCGCGCTCCAGTTCGTCGTCGCTGAATTCCCGGGCCAAATGCTCCATCAAATAGTGGCGGCAATGGGCGCACTGGCAGAATTGCTCGAAATTGTGGTGTGCGTTAAAGCCGTCCAGGCCCAGTTCAATGGCCTTTTTGACCATGGGCTTCAACAGAGCTAGCCAATGGGGATTGCACATACACCCGCTATAAGTCCGGTACGGCCTACCCTCTATAGGCCAGCAGCGCAGTTTTCCGCCGACTGTGCGCTGTAGGGCCGCGGCCACCTCATCGCAGGGGGGCGGTCCCAATAAATCCTCGGTCCAGATCCGCGCCCAATTGCCAAACAGCCCCTTGCCCGTCTCGTGATCGCCATAGATCCAGCCGAGGCTCAACTGCCCCACCACCTTGGCTCCAGCCTCTTGGACGCGCGGGATGAGATCGCCGGCCAAGGACAGATTCTCCTCGATACCAATGCGGGGCATGCCCGCCCAACCGCGCTCGACCTCTGCATCGTCGGCCAAGCCGTAGAACATGGG
>VXZF01000632.1:2340-6039 GCA_009845645.1 Gemmatimonadota bacterium
GGATTCTCGACGCCGCTCGGCACGTTGTCGATGGCGGCGAAGGCGTAGATCAGACTGTAGCGCTGCGCGGGTGAGAAGTTGTGGTTCGAGCCGTGCACGATCCGGCAGTCAAAGAAACAGACGTCGCCAGCTTCGCCCTCGATCGGAATGATCATCGACTCATCGGTGATGTGCTCGCGCAGCGCCTCCGGCGTGATGCACCACTGCTTGTAGCTGGTGGTGATCTCGTCGCTGTAGTGGTCCAGCACGCCCCAGCGATGTGAACCCTTCACCAGCGCGATACTGCCGTTGTTGCGCGTATTCGGACCCAACATGATCAGCGCAGAGGCCAACCGATCGTCGACGCCGTCATAGCGCCAGTAGCCGTAGTCCTGGTGCCAGAGCCACACAGTGCCCTCGAATGACTCCTTGTAGTTCAGCTTGCTGTGGAAGATGTAGGCGTCGTCTCCGAAGATCTGCTTGACCGGCCCGGCGATCGGCGCTGAGCGGCACAGCTCTCGGAACGGCTGCACATTGCGGTGCATGCAGAACACCGAGCGCACCGGGCCGCTTTTCTCGCGCACCACGTGCACCTCCGGCGGGTTGTCGGCCTGCTCGGACATCATCTCGTCGGCCGCCGAGCGCAATCGCTCGATCTGATCCGGCGGGATCAGTCCGCGCTGTACCAGAAACCCCTGCTCGCGATAGGTGGTCAATTGTCCTTTGGTCCACATGGGCGTTCAGCCTCCTTCAATGGTCGATCTATACCCGGTAGCGCTCGACCGCGTCCAGGTCTAGGTCCGCGCCCAAGCCGGGTTTGTTCGGAATTATCACCTGGCCATTCTCTATCTTCAGGGGCTCCTGCAGCAGTTGGTGCTCGAGCAGCAAGAAGAGGGAGACGTGGGCAAGCGTGGCGTTGGGGATGGCCGCGGCCATGTGCAGCATGAAGAGCACGGAAATCCCCGTAGCTTCGGTGCCCAACTGCATCCAGAAAGGTTTGTTCCGGGCAGCGCAGATATGGGCGTTGCGCATGGTGTTGGCAACTCTGGCACCTAAAATGAAGTAGTCGTACACGTCCGAATGCAGGGCAGCGATGGGTTCGGGGTTGCCCATGTGGTGCGCCAGGGGGTAACCCAGTTCCCGCTTGAGGGTCCGGTAGCCTTCGATATCGCCCTGGGGAATGGGGGATTCCAGACAGTGGACTTGAGGATATCTCTTTAACTCCCTGCCGACCGCGAGGGCGCGTTCGAGCGTGCCGAAGGTCTGGTTGGCATCGATGGTGAGCTCGTAGTCTTTCGGGGTTACTTCCGCTATCGCGGCTACCTGTTCCACCACATCGGTGTGGGCGCGGCGCTTGAACTTGTGCACCTTGAAACCCATCTCCAGGGCGATTTTCGCTTCTTGCTGCATCGTCTCGGGTGGAAAGCATTGCGACCAGTAGGCCAGAGGCGCACTCGCCCGGCTCGGGCCCAAGAGCCGGGCGATGGGCAGACCGAGAAACTGGCCCATGAGATCGTAGAAAGCCATCTGCAAGGGACCGGGGCTATCGTCCATGATGAACTCGAAAGGACTGCGGCCCACATAGGTCTGAAGCTGATCGTCCGGAAGGGCCACACCTTCGCCCAGCCCGATCAGGCCCTCGTCGGTATGCACCCAGTAGAGGGAATCCTGCACCGAGGGAGGTGACGATTTCCTCCACTGCCGGTGAAACTCGTCTTTCCTTTCCTCGAATTCCTCGTCCGTGGCGCGGTTGCCCAAGTTCCAGCCTTTTCTCAGGTGCTCGCGGACCCGCTCCTTGTAGGGCAGGTGCAAGGCGACGCGTTCTATCTTAGTGATTCTCATGGCTCCTTCCTAGCGAAACTTACTTACCGCGCCAGCAGCATTCGTCGAGGTTGTTTTTTTAGGTATTTTTGATTCCGACATGCTTTTTTCTACTTTCTTGAAATAGGTCTTTCGGCCGTTTCTCCAGTGTTGTTAGTAAAATAGCTGGCGGTATCGGAAGTGTAAACGGACATTTGAATCTTGGCCAACCCCTATTGGGAGGAACATGCAATTGACCGGCGGTGAAGCAGTCGTCCGCACTCTGGAAGCGCAGGGCGTGGACACAGTTTTCGGGATGCCGGGCGTCCACAATCTGGCCATATACGACGCCCTTCGGGATTCGGGTATCCGGCACATCGTCGCGCGGCACGAACAGGGTGCCGCCTTCATGGCCGATGGGTACGCCCGCGCCACCGGCCGCGTCGGCGTCTGCCTCTGTACTTCCGGTCCAGCCCTGCTCAACGCCGCCACGCCGCTGGGCACCGCCTACTGCGACTCCTCGCCGGTGTTGTGCATCGCCAGTCAGATACCCTCCTACGCCATTGGCAAGGAGAAGGGGTACATCCACGAGTGCCGAGATCAGTTGGGCTGCGTGCGGCCAGTGACCGCGTGGAGTGAGCGAGCGAATGCTGTGGCGTCAATTCCCTCAGTGCTAAATGAAGCGTTTGTTCGCATGAGAAACGGCAGGCCCCGGCCGGTAGTGGTTGAGATCCCGTGCGACGTACTCGACGGGAGGGACAACGCGAAATTCCCCCCCGTGGATGCCACCCAGCCGGCGGCGGCCGACGGACCCGCAACTCAACAGGAACAGATCGAACGGGCCGTCCGCCTGTTGCGCCAGGCCCGGCGGCCCATCATCTGGGCCGGCGGCGGGGTGACTATCAGCGGTGGCAGCGACCAAGTGCGGCAGTTGGCCGAACTCCTCGGCGCGCCGGTCTTGACCACGGTCCAGGGCAAGGGATCGATTCCAGAGGACCACCCGCTGGCCTTGGGGAGCATACCCGTGCACCCGACCGTCGTCGACTACTTGGCCAGTTGCGACGTCATGCTGGCGGTGGGCACTCGATTCACCGAAGAGGATACGCTCGAGTTCAGCATCCAGGTACCGCCGACGATGATCCACGTGGAGATCGACCCAGAGGAGGTCGGTCGGAATTACGCACCAACGCTGGCGGTGGTCGGCGACGCCCGCCACGTGCTCGGGCAGATGCTGTTGCACCTAGCCGACGATTCGAGCCGGTCCAGTGACCGCGCCGAGGAGGTTGCCACCTTGCGGCAACGGATTCTACGAGACTGCCGAGATTTGGCACCGGCCGGCGTTGAGTTGGTGGAGACGCTGCGGCTGGCACTGCCGCGCCAAACCGTGGTCGTCAGCGACCTGGCGATCGGTGCTTACTGGTGCCGCCGCTTGTTCGACGTGTACGAACCCCGCTCCTTCATCTATCCGTGGGGCTTTTGCACCCTCGGATTCGGTCTCCCGGCGGGTATCGGTGCCAAAGCGGCACGACCGGATCGGCCGGTGGTCGTGCTCACCGGCGACGGCGGCTTCATGTTCAACTGCCAGGAGTTGGCAGTATCCGCTCAGTTCCAGCTTCCCGTGATTGTGGTGTTGTTCAACAACCGGGGTTTCGGGGTCATGAGACCGCAGCAACAGGTCCGATACGGACGCACCCTGGCCGTCGACTTGGTGAATCCCGATTTCGACCTGCTGGCTCAGTCCTTCGGGTTTGCAGCGCGGAGGGTCTCCGAGATCCCCGAATTGGGTCCGGCAGTGGCCGCCGCAGTGGAATCGGAAACTACATGCCTGATCGAGGTGACGGCCGACCTGCCCCTGCAGGTAATGGAACCGGCTATGCGGCGCATACACCTGGCGCTTACAGCCAATTGATTCTGGCTAGA
>VXZF01000443.1 GCA_009845645.1 Gemmatimonadota bacterium
CGCTCGGCCACTTGCAAGAAAATCTCCACGCGGCGCAGGCAGCCTATCGCGCATCCCTACAGCTTGCACCCGAGCAGGCAGAGGTGCGCTACCAACTAGCGCGGGTAGAGGCGCGGTTGGGGCGTGACGAGGAGGCGCGTACGTTGATGGAGCAGGCACTCGCTAGTGCGCCCAAAGACACTGGGATTCGGGCCGACCTCGCCGCGCTTTACAGGGAGGCAGGGCAAAGGGAACTGGCCCGCGCCGCGCTGGTCGAGGGTTTGGCCGCACGCGACGGGGATGGTGAGGAAGCTGTCTTGCACTACGAGTTGGGGCGGCTGCTCTGGGAAGAAGGAGATGGCGTGGGGGCACTGGCGCAGTTTGAACGGGCGCGGGACGCCGATCCCGACCTATACCCGGTTTATCGCTATCTTGGTTTAATCCACAGCGCGGAGGGGCGGCTAGACTCGGCACTCGCCGCGTTTGCCGCGTTTGCTAAACGACAGCCCGGCAATGTCGCTGCCCAAGTAAGCATCGGCATTGTCCACAGCCGCATGGGCGCGCTCGACGCGGCGGAAGAGGCGTTCAAGGCGGCGATCGAGTTGGGCGGCGCAGAAGGGGACGCTGCTTTAAAATTAGGTGGACTGTACGTGCATCAGCGGCGGCTGCGCGCGGCCGTACAGGTGTTCAAAGAAGCCACGATTGCGCATCCACACCACGCCGAGCTTTTCGCGTCCTTGGGCGACGTCTATCGGCAGTTGGGCTTGCTCGCTGCGGCCGTACAGGCCGGTGAGGAGGCCGTTCGGCTCGAACCCGAGCGGGCGCTGTGGCGCTTCCACCTCGCCTCGACCTACGAGCGGTTAGACCCCGACCAAGCGCGGGCTGAGTGGCGCGCGTACGCATCTTTGGCAGAAGGCGACGCGAGCGAGGCGCAGCGGCTGACTCACGCGCGATCGCGCCTAAAAATTTTGCAACAGGAGGAATAATGATAGACCTAGTGGCTTTTGACCTCGATGGCACAGTGCTCGATTCAGAAGGGCGGCTGGCGGCTTCGGCTGTGGAGGCCATCGAGAAACTGATTGCGCGCGGTATTCCCACAGCCAGTATCAGCGGGCGCAGCATCCGCCGTGGCCAATACCCTTTTAAAGCCTACCCAGCACTGGCTCGGGCGCTCTACATCGGTGGCTACAATGGCTCGGTGGTTCTCGGCCCAGGCGAGGGGGCGGAGCGAAAAGTGCTGCACGAGGAGCGGTTGGATGAGGCGTCCTTTGCCCAGATAGTTGAATACGGGCGTGCAGAGGGACTGAACCTGATCTACTGTCTGTTGGAGCGCACGGCCGCGGGGATTGTCGAGGAGTACCGGTTCGTCCGGCCTATGGATTATCTCGAATCGTTCGGAGAGCCGGGCATGGTGCTCGACGGCGATTTGTATGCGCGTTGCCAGAGCGGTGAGCTGGGCACTCCACCCAAGGTCATGCTGGAAGTAGAACCGGAGCGGCGAGAACGGCACATCGCCGATATCAAGGCGCTGTGCGGAGATCAGATTTATGTGGCTTGGGCGCATCCTGGTATGGTAGAATTTATGCGCCGGGGAGTGAATAAGGGCGTGGCCTTGCGGACGCTAACCGAGCGGATAGGCGGGTGCGCGGAGCGCGTCTTGGCGGTAGGGGACGCGGACAACGATTTGCCCATGTTGCGTGCGGCGGGAATCGGGGTGTTGTTAGGGAATGCGAAGGACGAGGTAAAGGCAGCCGTAGCCGGGGATGGGGTGCGGATTGGACCGAGTTTTGCCGAAGACGGATTTGCCAAAATGGTGCGGGAATACGCACTGGATGGACAGGAGCAGAAATGATGCAGGTGTTTTGCGGAATCGCGTTGTGTATTGCCGTTGCGGCCTCGGCTTTAGCCCAGGAGGGACAAGCCGCGGCTGACTCCCTCAAGGGTGGGGAGATGGTAAAGATCGAGGGGGAAAACCACAGGTTTTACATAGATAAATACGAGGTGACCAACGAGGAGTACGCAGCGTTTCTGACTGAGAAGGGAAACGCCAAGGTGGAGGGCATGTACTGGGTGGAGTTGGGGAGTCGATATACGGCGCTAGTGGAAGAAGAGGGCGTGTACAAGGTCAAAGAAGGGTTTGCGCGGCATCCGGTCATTGAGGTGTCGTGGTACGGGGCGATGGCCTATTGCCAGTGGGCGGGCAAGCGCCTGCCAACACAGGAGGAATGGCAATTCGCCTGCGAGGGAGCTGAAGGACTAAAGTACCCGTGGGGGGCGGAGTTTGTGGAAGGACGCGCCAATATCTTCGGAGATAAGGATGGATACGGGCGCACCGCGCCGGTGGGGTCCTTTCCGAGCGGAGCTAGCCCCTTTGGACTCTTGGATATGGGCGGCAATGTGTGGGAGTGGACGCAAGGAGGCGAGAAAATGCAGTTCTTGCGCGGAGGATCGTGGGTCAACGGTCCCACCTTGACTCAGTGCAACAAGCGGACCAACACCAAGGACTCGCATTCGTATATCAAGGGCAACACCATAGGCTTCCGCTGCGCCCGCTAAGTCTATGCAGCATCTCAAAATTCCAAGTGTCCCTCAACCTCCTCCCCCCTCTGCGTTCATCTGCGTCCATCTGCGGGTACGCATGGTTCTCGTCCTTTTATTGCTCGCCGCCAGTGCCGAGGCCGATCCCTCCTTCGTGGATGCAACGCGGGAAGCCGGCCTAGAGCAGCCCACCGTAAACGGCGGCCCGCACAAGCGCTTCATCCTCGAATCCATTGGCAGCGGTGCGGCGTTTTTCGACTACGACGGCGATGGCGATCTCGATCTCTATGTGGTGGATGGATCGACTTATGCCAACTATGGTGCGGGGCCGGGCAATGTACTCTATCGCAACGACAGTGGAGCCTTTGTGGCGGTTGTAGCTGGCGTCGAAGATCTTGGCTGGGGCATGGGAGTGGCTGTGGGGGATTACGACGGCGACGGGCAGCGCGATCTGTATGTGACCAACTACGGGGCCAACGCGCTCTATCGCAATCGCGGGGATGGTGCCTTTGACGCGGTCACAGCGCAGGCTGGGGTTGCCGGCGATGACTTCAGCGCGAGTGCGGCTTTTTTAGACTACGATCGAGACGGCGATCTCGACCTCTACGTTGCCAACTACGTGGTCTTCGATATCGAGCCGGTGCTACAAGACCCGGATTTGGACGATCCCTGCGTCTATCTGGGTGGGTTGCGGGTTTTTTGCGGTCCGCAGGGCATGGAAGGCGGGCGAGACCTGCTCTACCGCAACGACGGTGAGGTTTTTGCCGATGTCACGGCCGGGTCCGGCGTGGCCACGGCCAACTTCCACTATGGCTTGGGCGTAATGCCCGCAGACTTTGACCTCGATGGCGACCTGGACCTGTTCGTGGCCAACGACGAGACGCCCAATGTGCTGTTCCGCAACGACGGCGGTCGCTTGGGTGACATAGGCTTGCAGGCCGGCGTGGCGTACAACGGTGACGGCGAGCTTGAGGCAAGCATGGGCGTAGATGCGGGCGATTGCGACGGCGATGGCGACCTCGACCTCTACGTGACCAACTTCTACGGCGAGACCAACACGCTCTATTTGAACTCGGGCGGTGGAACCTTCGTTGACGCTACTGCCGAACGCGGCTTGGCGGCTCCAACCGTGAGCTATCTCGGCTGGGGCACGCGCTTTTTCGACTTTGACTTCGACGGCGACTTGGACCTATTCGTGGCCAACGGCCACATCTATCCCCAAGTCGATCACGCCAGCGCCGGGGGCACGTACGCCCAGCGCAACCAGCTTTTCGCCAACGGGGGATCGGGCGCGTTCTCGGCGGTGGAAGAGGGCGGTCCTGGGCTACAGGTGCAGAAGTCGAGTCGCGCGACCATCAGCGGCGACTACGACCAAGACGGCGATGTCGATCTGTTCACGACCAATATCGACGACAGCCCAACGCTCCTGCGCAATGAGACGCGCACCGGTCGCTATCTCGTGGTGCAAATTGCTCCAGAAGTCGTCGGCACTTGGGTGCGACTAACGGCGGGTGGACGGACGCAGGTAAGGTCGGTCGGCGGGGCAGCGAGTTATTTGGGCCACAGCGACGCGCGTCTCCACTTTGGTTTGGGCCGGGCCGAGCGCGTGGAGCGCGTGGAGGTGTTGTGGCTTGGTGGCGAGGTGACGCGGTTGGAGAATTTGTCGGCGGATGAGGTGGTGGTGGTAAAGGGCGGGGGCGATTGACGAGGCGCTCTTTATTCCCTAGTTTTAGCGCCTTTCCCAATTCACCTGTATATAACATGTCTTGGAATTTTGTCGTCAAAAGGGTCGCCCTTTTCCTGATTGTGGTGTGGGCGGCAGCGAGCGTGAACTTCTTTGTGCCACGGCTGGGTACGGGCCGCGATCCCATTCGCGAGAAGCTCGGCCAGCTAGCGGCTAGCGGGGGATTGCGCCAAGACGGCATTGAGGCCATGGTCAAGGCCTATCAGGCCAAGTTCGGTCTCGACAAACCGCTCCACGTCCAATACTTCAACTTTCTCAGCGACACCTTTACGCTCGACTTGGGCTATTCGCTGGCCAACTATCCGGCCCGCGTCGGGCAGATTATCGGCAATGCTATCCCGTGGACCATTGGGCTGATGATCGTTTCAGTGCTGCTCGGGTTTGCCTTGGGCACGCTCATGGGGGCGCTATCGGCTTGGCCATCGGCCCCGCGCTTTACGCGCAACTTGGCGGTGCCGATGATGACCATGTCGGCGATTCCGCCCTACCTGCTAGGGCTAATTGTGCTCTACATATTGGGCCTCAAGCTGGATCTCTTTCCGCTGTCGGGCGGGTACTCGCCTGGCATGTTGGCGATCTTCAGTCCCGCCTTTGTCCTCGACGTGTTGCACCATTCGATTTTGCCAGCGCTGGCCATTGTCTTACAGCAGGTCGGCTTCTGGGCGCTGGGGATGCGGGGGATGATGGTCACCACTTCGGGCGAGGACTATATCACGCTGGCTGAGGCTAATGGCCTGCGCAACCGCACGATTTTCTTCCGCTTCGGCTTGCGCAACGCCCTGCTGCCGCAGCTTACGGCGCTGGGGCTGTCGCTGGCCAACGTGGTCGCCGGTCAGGTCATCGTCGAGGTAATTTTCGCCTATCCGGGGATTGGCACAGTGCTCTTTCAGGCCATCCAGGCCTCGGATTATACGGTTATCAACGGCGTGGTGCTGATTCTCATCATGTCCATTGGCTTGGTGACCATGCTGATGGACTTCTTCTATCCGCTGCTCGACCCACGCATTTCCCATAGCCGACACCACTAGCCATGCACCGCTTAGACCAAATTCTCTACTACTTGCGCGAAAGCCCAATGCTCGCGGCCGGCCTGTGCATGATCCTCTTGGTGGTGCTCTTTGGGATCTTGGGGCCGATCTTCGTCGATACCTCAAAGGCCCAGCCACTGGCTACGCCGCCGCGACAAGCGCCCTCGCTGGAGCATCCCTTTGGCACCGACGATTCTGGCCGCGATTTGCTCGCCGTAATGGTGGTGGGGGTGCCGCTGACCATGCGGATTGGCCTGTTGGCCGGTACGGTTGGGTTGGGGTTGGGCATTTTTCTCGGCTTTACGAGCGGCTATATGGGCGGCAAGATCGACACGGTCATTCGCGGCCTCGTGGATACGCTGCTGACTGTGCCCGGCCTCGTGGTGCTGGTCTCCATTGCCTCGACGATCCGCGAGGAAATCAGCGTCAACATTATGGCCTTGGTGGTGGCTTCGCTGGCGTGGATGTGGCCCACGCGGACGATTCGCTCGCAGGTTTTGACCATGCGCGAGCGGGCGTACGTGCAGATGGCCAAACTCAACGGCATGAGCAACGGCGAGATCATCTGGAAGGAGCTTTTCCCCAATCTACTGCCCTACCTCGCGGCCAATTTTACCAATGCCGTCAACTGGGCCATTCTCTCGTCGATTGGCCTAGAGGCGCTCGGCTTGGGGCCGCAAAACGATCCAACGGTCGGCATGACCATTTATTGGGCCATTACGTTCTCTGCG
>VXZF01000596.1 GCA_009845645.1 Gemmatimonadota bacterium
GTAGGGCCTGGGCGCGGGTGGGCAGGTCGGCGGAGGATGGATCGCGGGCAGGCAAAAGCAGGGGAGGCATGTCCCAATCGGCCCCCCGCCCGCGATTTTTGCTGATTTGTGTCTGCGTGGGTGGCTTACGCCTCAGCCGCAAGATTCCAAAAAAATCAGAATTCGGTGGCCGCTAATCTATAATCAGCTCCCAAACTACTGATCTTCGTAGATCACTCTCCTTTCGGATATAGTTAAGGATATCGCAACGCCGGCAGCCGCGACCGCGGCGACCGGCAACTAGGTAGCCGTTTCTTGTAACGCCAGCACAGCCGTAGGAAGTTACAATCCGCACTCCGATCCCTCTGATCCCAGAGTATAAACGGTCATGGTTTCAACGAACAGTATAAGTCCGCCTATTCTATGAGGGCTTTTTATAAAAGTCAGCTAAGTGGATATCACAATTTTGCGCGATGCCAGTAATGCTATTCTTACCCTTTTTCTCAAGAACCTCTCTCAAGAGACTCTTTTTTGCATCCTCTTCTTCTAAAAGCGTCTTAAGTCGCTCGGGGGTCAATTCAATCTTCTGAATCTCCTTCCGGTGACCGACACCGATTTGAAGTGTGGCGGTAAAGACGACGGGATCTTCCTCGTTTACTATCTTGTTTACTATCTCCTCTATAAGAGCATCGTAGTCCAAGTCCATCACGAATCCTTTCGTTCGGGGTTAGGTGACTTTTCCTTTCAGCGGTCGCGATCGCGGCGACCGACAGCTAGTAGCCGTTGCTTGTAACCGCGGGGGGACTATACCTGAACAGAGGCAGGCGAGCAAGATGAGCGTTCCGAGCGCGATAAGGCTAGCAACCTGCATCCCTACCAGCCAGCGAGTCAGCGAGTCTATGCGCCCAATGATCTGGCGGCCCTGCTCGGCTATGGCTTGCTCGATGCGGTCAAGGCGGGCGTTGGTCTGGCGGTTTTGCTCGGTCAACTGCTCGGCAATACCTTCTAGCCGTCTTAGGGCATCTCTTCTTTATACTTCTCACATCCTAATAAAAAATGGAACCTGCATAGTTGCATTTCCTCACAACTACACGGACCTTTTTTCTCTTCGATAGATCTCTTGAATAGGCACAGTTTTTTCTCGAACTCTTTTTTCCCCTCCATATCGCCACGCGCAAGGAACTTGTCCTCCATAGAGTCCTTGTATTGCAGAAAGAAAGGGCATGTCTCCAAATCATCGTTAATACAATAAGAAGTTGGTTCGTTCATTTGATCCTCGGAAGTGGGGTAGTGAGAAAAAAAGGGACTTATATCCCTGAGTGCCCAATATCTATATACAGGAGAGAGAAATGGATATGTTCAATAATTTTTGCAGAATTGAATTTCGCAGGATGTGTATTATATGGCGTGGGATCAAGAAGTCTTACAGGAACCTTCTATCTATTTTCGGAGTCAACCACTGCCTGAATAATAAGAAAAAAGACAATAACACCAAGCCCAAACCATAGGCCAAAATGAACATCTTTGCCAAGTAGAATCAAAACAACAAAGGACAAGAACACAATAAAACAAAAGAGCCAAGCTAATAAGATGGGTATTGTAGTGCCTAAATTCGACAGTTCTGATAGGGCTGTTATTATTTTCTCTCTGGATTTTTGGAAACAGAGACTTGCAATTATGGAGCCGATGGCACTTATAACAACCAGAATCAATATGCCTTCTATCGTTATTTCTTCAATCGCAGGAATATCGCACCTCCATAAGTTATAGACGCCGGGTAGGGTTTGAATGGGAATGAAAGCCCGCCACTCTAAGGGTGGCGGGGCTGTTATGTTTTAACTGATTGTTTTTATTTAGCTTGGGCACTCAGGGATATAAGTCCCTTTTAAAAAGGCTTCTATAGAGCCTTGGCATGTATTTTGCCAAGGGGGTCTTCTATTATCCGGTGTCGGCGCGCGTCCTCAGCCATCGTCTTATCCTTATAGAGTCCTAGAGTCCGCACAAAAAGCCCCGACAGTTGCAACCAGAGTCCCAAGGGATTCTGCTGTCGAGGGCTTTCACTGCTTAGCTATGGACAGGGGCGAGAGACTCTGGTTGTAGGTAACGTCCCCGTGACCTCGGTGCAATCACGCCGCCGGCCGCTACGTAGTGAGCATCCTGCGGCCTTAGCCGTCTTCTATTGTTCCAGTTCAGCAGCGTATTTCGTCATTGCTCGGTGAAGCCTGCGCTTGCAAGTGTCGCAGAGGTTCTCTCGCCGGTTCCTACCCTAAGGTCCTCCACCCTAGTCCCTGCTGCGGCAAAGTGCTTGCAATCAATATAGATATGATAATACGAGCTGCCTTTTAAGTGGTATGCCTTTGATTTTAGTAGTGCCTCAATCGAGTCTCTATCCACGGTTTTCCTCCTTGGGCTACTTTCTCCGTCGTTAGGATACTCCCGATAAACCCGTATATATTTCTTTGACGAGAACTGTTTTTTTAAAGAAAACTCCCGTGCCGGGATTTAGCACGGGAGTTTTCGGTTCTCTCAGATCTCAAAGGGTCTCACGACCGAATAGCGACAGCAGTTTGAACAGCCTACTTTTGGTGACATAGTGGTGATATGATTTTTTCGCTGCTATCGTCTAATTGTCATAAGTCCTTGTTTTTATTGGAGCCGCCACCCGGACTCGAACCGGGGACCTACTCATTACGAGTGAGTTGCTCTACCAGCTGAGCTATGGCGGCTATGCTGTGCAGTAGAAACTAGGTGGAGCTAGTTACGGTGTCAAGAACAGCTTCGGTTTGCGTCGCTATTAAAAGAAATTGAACAGCTTGCCCAACGCATGGGCAAAGCCATTGCGAGGCCGGTCGGCCTCGTGCGACTCGACGGGAGCACCGTGTTCGTTGGCGACAAAGCGCAACAGGCCGATCGCGGTAGCATAGCTGGGGTCGCTGACCTCGGTGGGGGCGATTGCGTTTTGGGGGACGCCAATGCGGACTTGGTGGCCGAGCACCTCCTCGGCGAGTGGCGCGACCTGGTCGAGCAAGGCCCCGCCGCCGGTGAGGACGATGCCAGCGGCTAAGCGGTTGTTGTAGGAACTGTTGATGAGGGCTTGGCGCACGTATTCAAAAATCTCGCGCTGTCGCGCTTCAATGACCGCGCTGACCTGCTGCTTAGTTAAGGTACAGGTGCGGCCGGCGGTCGTGTGGTACGTGACAGTCTCGTCGCCGTCTTCCCCGGGACAGCCAACGCTGCCAAAGCGGCATTTGAGCTTCTCGGCTTCGCGGATGGGGATACTTAAGACGACCGAGAGATCGCGCGTTATATCGTCGCCCCCCAGCGGAATTTCCTCTAGGTGCCGCATCGGACCTAGGAACACGGCGAGATCGCAGGTGCCAGCTCCGAGATCGAGCAAGGCCACACCCATGTCGCGCTCGTCTTGGGACAAGGTAGCATGGGCCACGCCCACGCTTTCGAGGACGACGCCGACGATTTCAACGCCAGCTTTGGAAGCCGCGTGGCGGAAGGCCGTGCATAGATGCTCGGCCACGGAAACGGTCAACACCTCGATTGACAGGCGATTGCCGTGCAGCCAGAGCGGGTTTTGTACTGGCTCGCCATCGACGGCATAGCTTTGGACGAAGCGATGCATCACCATCTGGTCCTCGGCGACTTGTTCCTGCGCGACGGCAAGTAGAGCGCGGTCCCGATCCTCTTCGGAGATAGGGTTGGAGGCACCCGAGATGCCCACTGTGCTGTAATTCGTCTGGATGTTGATGCCTTCGCCGGCCATGCCGAGATAGGCTCCAGCGATTTTGAGGCCAGTCGAGCGTTCAGCTTCAGTGAGGGCCGCGTGGATGGACTCTGCTACTTGGGGCATGTCGATGACGGCGCTGCGGCGCAGACCCGTGCAGGGGCTTTGCCCCAAGCCCAAAATTTTGACTTGGGAATTGTTTTGCACCTCGCCGACTAGGCATAGAACTTTTGAGGCACCAACATCGAGAACGACGACGGGGGATCCAGCCATGGTTGGCGTCCCTTCTTTCTAAGCGCAGTCGTAAAATGCAGCGCAATAGGAGCAAGACGAGGACGTATTGGGAGGGGGAGGAAAGCTACCGCCTAGCGGTAAAGATGAGACGGATTGGGGCACTCGGCCCCTAAGTACCAGTACTTACAGCGCCAGACAAAGGGGGAAGTCGGCCTACCGTAAACACTTTAATAGTTAAGGATATGGAAGAATAGGAAAGCCGCCGGAGAAAGTCAAGCCCGACGAGGGCTAGGCTGGCCTTGACTAGGCCAAGGCCAGCGCCTAAGATAAGCAAAATTGCGAACATTAATGAGTGCGCTTGCGCTTGCAACGCGCTCGCAGAAAGGAGTGAATATATGGCTCGTGGGGTAAACAAAGTAATCTTGATCGGCAATTTGGGTAGCGATCCCGAAGTGCGCTACACGCCGGACGGAGTGCCCGTAGCCAATTTTAACTTGGCCACCTCTGAAAGCTGGAACGACCGCAATACGGGCGAGCGCCAGGAGCGGACTGAATGGCATCGGCTCGTGCTCTGGCGCAAGCTGGCCGAGATCGCCGGACAGTACCTCAAAAAGGGTGCTAAGATCTATGTCGAGGGCAAGCTACAAACGCGATCTTGGGACGACCAGAGCGGCCAGAAGCGCTATACAACTGAGATTGTGGTCAACGACATGCAGATGCTCGATTCTCGCGGCGAGGGAGGTGGTAGTGGCAGAGGCGGTAGAGATGCGGACTACTCCGACCGGCCAGCTAGCGGGCAAAACTTTGGTCCGGCCGCCCAGCCGACTGCGCCCCCGCCGCCGGGTGGCGACGACGACGATCTGCCGTTCTAAGTTTGGCGGGCAGCTTCTTTCACTTGTGGCTGGCCGAGCGGGTCTTTCCCCTAGTTTTTGGCGATTGCGCGGACGAAGGAAAGATGCAGGCGGCCTTTGCTGCCGGGTCTGTAGGCCCGGATATCGGTTTTTTTCCCGGTGGTCCGGCGGCCTTGTCGCACCGCGCACATCTGGAGCGCTGCGGCGATTTTTTGCGCGCCCTTATCCAAGGGGCCGCCAGCGCTGACGAGCGGGCGTTTGCTGCGGGTTGGGGACTGCACGTCTATGCGGATATGGCCGTACATCCTTGGGTCGAGGCCCGCGTGGCCGCCTTGCTCCGTGAGGGGACCCGGCCCGCTGTGCCTGATTTGTGGCACATGCGTTTGGAATGGGGGATTGATTGCCGCTTGCTGGCTAGCGCGGGAATGGACGGGTTGTGGAGTGCGCGCTTGCACTTTCCCCGCCGCGCTGATGGCCGCAGCTTGCTAGGGGAAGTGGGGAAGGCTTTCTATGGTCGAGATGCCGATGAGAGCCTGCTGGAACGAGGGGAGGAGGCCACCGCCCTGTGGCTGCAGCGAATTCCCAAAATTCTCTGGTGGGGAGGACACATCCGCGTGGCCGGACGCCGCCCTAATCCCCTTTGTACATTGGCATTTGCCCATCTGGGGCGCAAGGTCCTCGGAGATTGGCTCCAGCACTGGGAGCGCTTTAAGGATGGCGCGGCCCTAGCCCGTCCGCTGTTGCCTTCAGACCAAACCTACGAGCAGGTCGTCAAGCTGGGCGAGTCGGCAGTGGAACAGTTTTGTCGCGGGTTTGACGAGGGCTTCACCCAGTTGGGCAATCCCGATTTATACACGGGCGAAACAGGCTATGGCTAGCGCCGAAGTACTCCTGAGTTTTGGCGTGGGGCTGGCCGCCGTGGGGTTGATTTACGCAGCGGTGCGCCTCTGTAGATCGCGGGCTTCTCTCTCGCCTCTTTTGGCTGAGATTTTAGCCTCCCGCGTCCAGTATGCGTTGGCGGGGCTAGTTTTCGGCTTGCTCGCACCGTTGGACATGCGGCCCAGTCTCAGCGCGGCGGCCGATCTGGCTGCGGCGTTTTTAGTGGGGATTTTCGGGTTAGTAGTCGGATGTAGTATTGAGTTGCGCCTGCTCAGGCACGTTAGCCGACCCCTGCTGTTGTTGGAAATCTGCTATCTGGTCTTGTTGGGCTTGGGTTTGTG
>VXZF01000688.1 GCA_009845645.1 Gemmatimonadota bacterium
AGTGCAACGAGGTGGTGATGATGCGCGACTGCTCGCACGAAGGCGACGCGTACCTGTTTCTGTCGGGAACCCAGGTCCGCGAGATGCTAGCCGCTGGTGAGGCTCTACCGCCGGAGTTTGCGCGACCGGAAGTGGCCGAGATCCTCGCGGAGTACTATCAGCGGGAAGCAGTGGGAGCTTAGGAGGTAAAACCATGGAATATCGCAGAATGGGCCGCACTGGCCTCAAAGTATCGGAAGTTTGCCTTGGAACCATGACCTTTGGTCACAGCACGGACGAACGGGAGTCCAAGCGGATCGTCGATCTGGCGTTTGACGCTGGTATCAATTTCTTCGACACGGCTGATTCGTATGGCGGCGGCGAGTCCGAGGTCATCACCGGCAAGGCGCTCAAGGATCGCCGCCGCGACGCGGTCATTGCCACCAAGTTCTTCAACCCCATGGGGCCTGGTCCCAACGACTCGGGGATGTCGCGGGTGCGCATTATGAATGCGGTCGAAGACAGCCTCCAGCGACTGCAAACAGATTACATCGACCTCTATTACATTCACCACGTGGATACCCAGACCCCGTTGGAGGAGATGCTGCGCGCGCTCGACGATTTGGTTCGCCAAGGCAAGGTGCGCTATACTGCCTGTTCCAATTATCAGGCGTGGCGTTTGATGGAGGCGTTGTGGATTTCGGACGCGAATGGCTTGGCGCGCTTTGAGTGCTTCCAGCCGCAATACAGCTTGGTCGTGCGCGACATCGAACAGGAATTGATTCCCGTTTGCCAGCTCAAGGGGCTGGGCGTGGTGGTGTGGAGCCCGCTCGGCGGCGGCTTTCTCTCTGGCAAGTACAAGCCCGGCGAGCGCACTTTGGAAGGCACGCGTTCCGCTGATGCTTGGGCCTACCCGCAAAGCTATTTTGCCGCCAATGCCGACGAGACCTTAGAGACGCTGCTAGCGGTAGCCGACGAAATGGGCCGTTCGCCGGCGCAAGTTGCCCTGCGCTGGGTGTTGGAACAACCGGCCATCACCTCGGTCATTATCGGCGCGCGCACCGTCGAGCAGGCGCGCGACAACATGCTTGCTGGCAGCTTTTGTCTCCCGGATGAGGCCCGCGCTCGGCTCGACGAAGTCTCCCACCTCCCGCATCGCTATCCAGAGGCCATGGAAGCGAACATGCACGAGCGCCGCGACGACGCGGTCGATATGCCGGCGCTGGAGTGACGGGTGACGGAGCCCTCCCTCCAGGCTGCCAAAACCTGCGAGTTGCACGTCCACATCGGCGGCAGCCTCTTTGCTGCCGACCTCCTCGATTTGGCCCGCGATCACTACGAAAAAATCGACTGGTCGCTGTTTGTCGATAGCTTTGAACGCACATATCACCGCAGGCCCGATCCGGTCGCGCTGTTTCGCGAGGCGCTTCACAGCCAATGTCTCGACTCGCTCAAGGCGCATTGCGTGTACGGTGCGGAAGACGGCGGAGACTTTGCCCATTTCCAAGCCAAGTTCAACTTGGCCATCTGCATCTATCGCCATTGGTGGAACGTCTTGGGCAAGCCAGAAGAAATACTGCACCGGATCTTTGCCCACCATCGCGGCGAAGGGCTGCGCTACGTCGAATATCGCGCCATGGCTCCCTATGACCACATTCAGCCCGAAGCCTTCGCGCAGTTTCACGAGCTGACTGCTCGCGCCATCGCTCAAGCCTGTACTGAGGACTTTACCGCCCGCTATCTCATCAGTTTGCCGCGCTGGGCACCGCTTGAATGCTACAAGTTGGTTCAACGCCTGCTCGACGAAAACGAGGATTTGCTCCCCACGATCGTCGGCCTCGACTTCTGCCACTTTGAGGAAGGCTATCCGCCCGCGAGTACTCGTGCTTTCTTCCGCCGCCTGCGCCGCGACAACGAACTGCGCCCAGAGCGCGCCTTCGATGTGGCCTATCACGTGGGCGAGGTGTACTTCGACAAATCGCTCGAAAGCGCGGTGCGCTGGTGCCACGAAGCCGCGGAGTTGGGTGCGCTGCGCTTGGGGCACTGTACAGCACTTGGGCTCGACCCGGAGGTCGCCGTATCCCGCCGGCCCCAAGCCCACGAAAGGGAGTTGGTCAGCGAACGCTTGGCTCAGATCGCCTACGATTTGCACCACGAAGCTGAATTGCGAGACTTCGGCGTTCCGGTTGATGACCAAGCCCTGATGCAGGAACGCAGCAGCCTCTCGTCCCGTCCCAGCGACGCGCTCGTTTGCCGCGCATACGATCCTCTGCGCCTTGAAGCGGTGCGCCGACGGCAGGACTTCGTGCTTAGCCGCCTAGCTGCGCTCGGCACCGTAGTAGAGACCTGCCCGACCTCCAACTTGCGCATCGGTGCCGTGCCCGACGCCAAAGATCATCCAGTGCATCGCTTCTTGGCCTCTGATGTGCGACTGGCCATCGGTGCCGACGATCCCGGTCTCTTCGACTGCACACTCGCCGACGAGGTCAACTGGGTCCAGCGCCATACTGGCATGACAGCCGACGCGCTGCAAGCCCGCCTCGGCGACCCGCGCGACTATCGATGCGGCCTGCGCCGCGCCCGCTAGGAACCCATGATTACTCCGCAAAAGATGTTCAAGGGGTTTTTCTATACCTTGGGCACGGGCTATGCCGCGCGGCTGTGCAGCGTGGGGCTGACGGTCTTGATCAAAAGGCAGCTCGAACCGAGTGTTTTTGCCGATGTGTTTTTGGGCGTGACGGTTTTTACCATGCTGTCCAGTCTGCGCGAGTTTGGCCTGATGCACGCGCTGTTGCACTTCCAAGACCGAGTCGAGGAATTCGTCGGCACGCACTTTGCGCTGAATGTGTGCATTACCTTGCTGTCGTGTTTGTTGACCAGCGGGGTCGTCTTGGCCTTGGTGCTGCTTTTCCCAGAAGATTTTTCCTGGACCTTCGCCCAAGTCGCGTGGGTACTGGCGGCGCTGCACTTTGTGCGCCAACTGAGCCTGACTTCAGAGGCTCTGCTGAGGATGGATTTTGAGTTTGGCAGGCTCTCCCTGTTGCACGGGGTGGGGACGCTGCTGGCCTTGAGTTGTGCGCTGCTGGCGGCCCGCGCTGGGTGGGAAGAGTGGAGTTTGATATTGGGAGGGTGGACTACGTACTCGGTGCTTAGCGTGGTGTACGTGTTGTTTTTTTCTACTGCTACTTGGTGCAGCCGCCCCCTGCGCCGCGCCTCCTTGCACTTTGACTGGGTTTGGGCGCGCCGCTTGTTGGGCTATGGCGTGTGGATATGGATTGGCTGGGTATTGCAGATTTTTATTTGGTGGTACGACAAATTGGTCGTGCGCTTGGTAGTAGGCGATACGGCGCTCGCGCTCTACGAGACGGCTTGGTGGCTGGTGCAGATTCCCACTGCGATCATCGCGCATATTATCCTCAACTACAGCGGTGCCCTGTACTCGCGGTATCGGAACGAGCGCGAGCGGCTGGGCGAGTTGTTCTCCAAGATGATCAGCCTAGTGCTGAGAGTGTCGGCTCCGGTGTCGCTGATTTTGGTCTTTAATGCCCGCGAAGTAACTGCTCTCTTAGGCGGCCAATGGGCGGCGTCGGCGCGCATCGTGGTTTGGCTGGCGGCGTATGCGCTGTTGCGCCCGCTGCTCAGCGATGGGTTTAGTCTGCTGTGGGCGGTGGGGGCGACGCGACGGTCCGCGTGCATAGTGGGGATGCAGGGGGTAGTGGCCCTTTTTGCCGTCCCTGCGCTGGGCGTGTTGTGGGGCGCGGAGGGCGTGGCGTACAGCATGGGTGCGGTGGCTGGCGTGGGTTTCTTAGGACTGTGCGTTGGTTTGCGCGCCTATGTGCGCGTCAATTGGTTCAAGGTATTGGCCGCGCCAGCCGTGGGATTGTTGGCAGCCGCTGTCTGTGGATGGTTGTACGACCGTTGGGCTTTGGATTATGCCGTGGGCGATTTTGTCTTGCGGAGTGGAATTATGGCGTTGGTGTATGGGATTGTTCTCGGGATACTAGAGCGCCGCACCATCGTCGAGGAGCTCGGGCACTTGCGACGCATTATGCGCGGGGGCGAGGAAGAGGAATAGGGATTTCGCCGGCCGCGATCTGCGCGAGGGTCGCCGCGTAGAGGTGGTGTTCCACTGCTAGCACCCGCTTCTGTAATGTCTCGGGCGTGTCTTCTGCTTTAACCGGAACCTTCTCCTGCGCGAGGATCTGCCCGTGGTCGTATTCTTCATCTACTAGGTGGACCGTCGCGCCGCTCTCTCGTTCTCCAGCGGCCAACACGGCCTCGTGTACCCGCATCCCGTACATGCCCTGTCCGCCGAACTTGGGCAACAGGGCGGGGTGGATATTTAAAATCCGCCCTTCGTAGGCTGCTAGTACCTCCAACCCTAGCTTCTTCATGTATCCGGCTAGACAAATTATTTCGACCCCGTGTCGCTGCATAGCCGCCAGAATTGCTCCCCCCAGCGCATCGCCCTGCGTCCGCTCGCTCAGGTGGTACGCCGCGATGTTCGCCTGCCGCGCTCGCGCCAGTGCGCCCGACTGCGAGTTGTTGCTGATTACCACGCGCGGCTCGGCCGCTAGCGTCCCCGCCTGACAGGCGTCGATGATCGCCTGCATATTCGACCCGGTGTGCGAGGCGAGAAACCCCAGTTTTAGCATCTAGAGAATGTCCAGCACTTGCTCTGGTGGCCGCCCGAGACGCGCTTGGTTTCCTTTGACCACGATGGGCCGCTCGATCAGGATGGGATGTTCCACCATCGCCTGAATGAGCTGCGCGCGATCCGTTACCTCGGCCAACCCCAGCGCTTGGTATTCGTCCTCTTTGGTGCGCATTAATTCCCGGGGTTCCAGTCCGAGCTTTTGCAAAAGCTCGTCTAGAGTTTTGGCATCCGGCGGCGTCTTCAAGTACTCGACGACGTTTGCCTCTACGCCTTGTTCGGACAACAAAGCCAAGGTCTGCCGACTTTTAGAGCATTGCGGGTTGTGGTACATCGTTACTTCGGCCATGTTCTACCCCTGTTGAGTGTTTGATTGCCACCGCAAAAATTAAGGTCTTGTCCTCATGCCTACAATAAGCCCGGCGACGCCAGCCGACGCTGAATTCTTTCAGCAAAACGGCTACATCCGCTACGAGCACTTCTTCTCCGCCGAGGAGATCGCCTCGCTGCGCCAAGCCATTGACCACGCCATCGACACGCATCGCGCCCGCATCAGAGGGGCCGAGAATGATGGCCGCGGGTCGGAAGAGTACGAGCGCGTCTTTAACCAGATGGTCAACCTCTGGACCGACTATCCGGACGCCAAGGAAATCTCCTTCCATCCGCGCTTGGCCGAGACCGCCCGCCGCTTGAGCGGCTGCCGCCACGTGCGCATCTACCACGATCACGCGATGATCAAGCCCCCCGGCCAAACGAGCAAGGAGACGAACTGGCACCAAGATGCTCCCTATTGGCCGATGGATCCGGTCGGCGCGCTGTCGGCGTGGATCGCGGTGGACGACGTGACCGCAGACAACGGCTGCCTGCACTTTGTGCCCGGCTCACACCAGTACGAGCGGCTCGAACCGATCAAACTAGGCGTTGCCGGCGAGAGCATTGTCGCCAAAATGAAGGAACAGGGCTACGACGTGCCCGAGCCGGTGACCATGGACATGAAAGCCGGCGGCGTTACCTTCCACCACGGCTGCACCTTCCACTACGCCGGTCCCAACCAGACCGCTGCGCCGCGCCGCGCATTCGCCATTATCTACATGCCCGATTATACCACGTTTACCGGGACGCACGACGCGGCTGGCGCGGCCGATGAGATGGAAGCCGGCGGCCCTTGGGACCATCCGCTGCACCCCATTCTGGCGGGCGAGTGAGGACGCAACGCGATAGACTCACAGAAAAACCGAATACTGGGACGACGGCTCGTCTGATTTTGCTCAGATGATGGCGCGGTTGGTGGAGGAGAGGAGTGTGTTGGAGCGATAGCTCGTAAAAATGCTGCTTAGGAACGTCTAATCCCCAATTTTCTCATTTTGTTGTACAGCGTCGAAG
>VXZF01000429.1:0-3852 GCA_009845645.1 Gemmatimonadota bacterium
TTTTAACCTCAAGCCGAAAGGATTGCACCATGGCTCACTCTCTTCCCGATCTCCCCTACGCCTATGACGCGCTAGAACCCGTCATAGATGCCCGCACCATGGAGATCCACCATACCAAGCATCACAATACCTATGTGACCAGCCTCAACACCGCGCTCGAAGGACACGACGACTTGGCTGCCAAAAGCGTCGAAGACCTCATCAGCGACCTCGACGCCGTCCCCGAGGACATCAGCACGGCGGTGCGCAATCACGGCGGCGGTCATGCCAATCACAGCCTATTTTGGCAGATCATGGCTCCAGCGGGAGAGCGCGGCGAGCCTTCGGCTGAGCTCATAGCCGCCGCCGAAGCCAAATTTGGCAGTCAAGACGCAGCCCGCGAAGCCTTCGTGGATGCCGCAACCAAGCGATTCGGCAGCGGCTGGGCTTGGGTCGTAGTCAAGGACGGCGAGCTCGACATTCTCAGCACCGCCAATCAGGATAATCCCCTAATGGACGGCAGCGGAGTTCCCATCCTCGGCATTGATGTTTGGGAACACGCCTATTATCTCAACTACCAAAACCGTCGGCCCGACTACATCGCCGCTTGGATTGAGACTGTCAACTGGAACGAAGTCAATCGCCGCTTTGCCGAGGCGATGGGGAGTTAGCAGATGGCGATTCAAGTAGGAGATACAGCGCCCGCGTTCACTCTCAAGAATGCGGATATGGAGGACGTAAGTCTCGGCGATTTCGCTGGTAAAAATGTCGTCTTGCTCTTCGTGCCGCTGGCCTTCACCGGCGTTTGTACGCAGGAGTTGTGCGAGATTTCCGCCGGGATCAACGCGTACAATGATCTCGATGCCCAGGTCTTGGGAATCAGCGTTGATAGTCCGTTTAGCCTCAGCGCTTGGGCCGAAAAGGAAGGTATTGAGATCCCGCTGCTCAGCGATTTCAACAAGGAGGTATCCGCTGGGTACGGTGCCCAGCACGAAGACCTGTTGGGTTTCAAAGGCGTCGCCAAGCGCTCGGCTTTCGTAGTCGATGGGCAAGGGATCGTCCGCTACGCTTGGGTGTCCGACAACCCCAAGGTCCTGCCAGATTTCGCGGCCATTAGGACTTGTTTGCAATCGCTCAACTGAAGCACTTCGTTTTCGCAGTAGAGTGGGGCAAGGCATAGACGGCTTTGCCCCACTGTTTATAGTGCCCGCAAAGGAAAACACGCAATGGAAGATGTGACAGCAGGGCCGCTTAGCGAGCGAGATACTCCGAGCTGGCTCCAAGGCCAGAACAAGGCCAAGGCCGCCGAAATAGCCGGTCATTTCGCTCAGATCATGCAGGTTTTGGGGCTCGACTTGAGCGATCCGCATTTGCGGGGCACCCCAGACCGCGTCGGGCGGATGTACATGGAGATCTTTCGGGAACTGGACGACCAAGGCGAACCGGAGATTACCTGCTTTCCCAATAGCGATGGCTATGACAACATGGTGATCGTCAAGGACATCGAGTTCTTTTCGGTTTGTTCCCACCACCTGATCCCGTTCTTCGGCAAAGCACACATAGCCTACATACCTAGGGATTCGATCGTTGGTCTGAGCAAAATCGTGCGCATTGTCGAATTCTACGCCCGCCGGCCCCAGCTCCAAGAGCGTCTCACCCAGCAAATTGTGGACTTCCTCGAAGCCAAGCTGGCACCCAAAGGATCCATCGTCGTAATGGAGGCTCGGCATTTGTGTATGGAGATGCGGGGGGTGGAAAGGCCGGGGGCGGTGACGACCACTTCGGCACTCCGGGGCCGTTTTGCCGAGCCGATAGTGCGCGAGGAATTTTTCAACTTAATCAAGAAAAATTGAAGCAGCACGGGACAAACCCATGTCTGAGATTCAAGAACAGGTGTTGACGCCGCCTACCAGCGCGCTAGTCGATATTTCCTACCGGGACCTGCGCGATGACGAGTATTGGCGTGCCATTCCCGCCTATGCCGATTTGCGCGCCGATGAGTTCCACGAGCACCGCTTTCAGAGCCGCAATAGCGTGACGAGCCTGAAGAAGCTGCGGGAGGTGCTCGGCGACCTCGTTTCAGAGGCGTTTTATCGCGATGTCGAGCAAGGGCTTTTGCGCTCGCCGATGAGTCTGCGGATTTCTCCGTATCTATTGAGCTTGATCGACTGGTCGGAACCCGCTGAGGATCCACTGCGCATTCAGTTTTTGCCCATGGGGTCGCGGATGCGACCCGACCACCCAGAACTCGCCCTAGATTCGCTGCACGAGCAAGTAGATTCCCCCGTGCCGGGACTGACGCATCGCTATGCCGACCGGGCGCTGTTTCTGACGCTCGACACCTGTCCGGTGTACTGTCGTTTCTGCACCCGCTCCTATGCGGTAGGGTTGGATACCGAGGACGTGGAGAAAGTGCATTTTGGGGCCATCACCCAGCGCTGGGAGCAAGTTTTTGCCTATATCGCTTCACGGCCCGAGTTAGAAGACATCGTCATCAGCGGCGGCGATGTGGCCAACCTCAAGGCCGAACATATCGAATACATCGGCACTCGCTTGCTCGACATTGAACACGTGCGACGGATGCGCTACGCGACAAAAGCGCCAGCGATCATGCCGCAGAAGCTCGTCACAGACCGCGAGTGGGTTGATGCCCTTACGCGGGTTGTCGAAGCGGGACGCAAGATCCACAAGGAAGTCGCGCTGCACACGCATTTCAACCACCCGCGCGAAATCACGGCCATCAGCGGTCGCGCACTCGACGAATTGATGGAGCGCGGCATCTGCGTCCGCAACCAAACCGTCTTGCAAAGGGGTGTCAATGACGACATCGGCACCATGCAGCATCTCGTGCGGCAGCTCAGCTACCTCAACGTGCATCCGTACTACACCTTTGTTCACGATATGGTGCGCGGGGTCGAAGAGTTGCGCACGACTTTGGCGACGGCCATTTCCCTAGAGAAGACGGTGCGCGGGCGGACCGCGGGCTTCAATACGCCGGCCTTTGTACTCGACACCATGGGAGGCGGGGGGAAGCGCGATGTCCACTCTTACGAACACTACGATCGCCAGACGGGTATCGCTGTATTTACTAGCCCAGCCGTGCGGCCTGGCGAATTCTTCTTTTACTACGATCCCTTAGATGCACTCGACCCGCTGATCGTCCAGCGCTGGAGCGATCCGGCCGAGCGTGCGGCTATGCGGCAAGCGGCGTTAGAAGCCGCCTGCCAGACGTAGCGAGCGGGCAGTCACAAGGACTGGCATTTGCCCTTGTGGACTCGTATGTCTTATCTATTAGCAACATTAAACCTTAAGACCATCAGGGTGTACAGCAATGGAATATCCAGATATGATCCAAGCATTAGTGGGCTTGGGTCTGCTAGCTTTGGGCGGTGGTCTGGGTTTTCTGCTGAGTTATCAATTAAAAAGGGGCATCCTACCCCAAGTGGAGAAAGAGGCAGAAGACCGAGTACGGCAGCAGCTAGCCGAAGAGGAGCGTGCAGTGCGGCTGAGCTTGCTCGAAGAACGGGATGACTGGTATAAAACCAAAGCCCGCCAAGAGGCCGAGTTAGAAGATCAGTTAGCCGATCTGAACCGCCGCGATAAGAGCTTAGCGCAGTTCGTGCGCGACCTTAATAGCCAGAAAGAAGAGCAGAACCGGGCGTGGAATCGCCTTAAAAATCAGGAGCAGCGGATTGGCCAGCGCGAACGGACCTTAAAAGGAGAAGAAGAGGAACTGGGCCAAATGCGCGCCGATTACCAGCAACGTCTAGAATTGGCTAGCGGGTTGCCTGCGGACGAGGCACGCGAACAGATGATGGAGCATCTGGCCGGCGAGGTGCGCGGACGGGCGGCGGCCATGATCCGCAGCGAGCG
>VXZF01000429.1:3952-6015 GCA_009845645.1 Gemmatimonadota bacterium
TTGCTTTCGTCCTACGATCCAGCGCGGCGCGAAGTGGCTAGCCGTGCCATGCAGCAGCTAATCAGCAGCGGCGGTTTCACTCCAACCAAGATTGAGGAAGTAGTAGAGGAGTGCCGCAAGACCCTAGACCAAGATATGGTCGGGGTTGGCAAGAGCGCCCTCAGCGAGATTGGGGCTAGCCAGTACCACGCTGATTTGCCCTATTATGTAGGCATGCTCAAATATCGCGCTAGCTTTGGACAAAACCTTTTACAACACTGCCTAGAAGTCGCCCATTTGGCCGGCGGGATGGCTGCCGAGGTCGGATTGGATGTGCCGTTGGCCAAGCGGGCAGGCCTCTTGCACGATATCGGTAAGACCGTCAGTAAGGAGCTAGAAGGGGGCCACGTCGAATTGGGTATCAAGCTAGGCGAACAATTCGACGAGCATCTGACCGTCAAGGAAGTCATCGCCGAGCACCACGAGGACCACGATCGCCTTTCGCCGATCTGCTTCTTGGTCAAGGCGGCCGATACTATATCGTCGATACGGCCCGGAGGACGGCGCGAGGACCTCGAAGGTTATACCCGCCGCATTATGCGTTTAGAAGAAATCGCGACTTCGTTTGCGGGCGTCACAGACGTGTACGCCATCAACGCCGGTCGCGAGATCCGCGTCATGGTTTGTGGCGAACAGATCGGGGATGAAGACGCCGAGATGCTGGCATTCGACATAGCCGAGCGAGTCAAGACCGAGTTGACTTTTGCCGGCCAAGTTAAGGTCGTGGTCGTGCGCCAGACGCAGGTAGTGCGTCATACCGAGCGAGGACGTGGCGATCGGCGCAATGGCGATGCTCGCAATAGGAGCGGTCGTCGGCCGCGCAACGGAGGCCATAGGGGGAGTGCCGGTAGCTAAATTCACCTCAACTGAAATGGCTGACGACCCTAAAAAAATCGTCGTTCTCGGCTGCACCGGGTCCATTGGCGACACGTGTTTTAAAGTCCTCGAAAACTTGGGAAATGGGTACGAGATCGTGGGATTGGCAGGTGGGTCCAAGGTCGAAAAGCTGATTGCGCGCGCGCGTTGTTGGCAGCCGCAAAAAATTTGCGTTATAGATACCGAGGCCAGAAAGTGGGTGCAGAGCGCAATACCGAAGGTCGAAGTGGTTTGCGGTGCAGAGGGGCTGTGTGAACTAGCCACCATGCCGGAAGCAGATCTGGTGCTCAACGGGCTTGTCGGCGCTGTTGGCCTCGCTCCGACGCTGGCGGCGTTGGCACAGGGCAAGACCGTGGCCATGGCTAACAAAGAACCCTTGGTCATGGCGGGCGGTTTAATTTTGCAGCAAGCCGAGCGCGGCGGGGGGACCGTGCTGCCATTGGATAGTGAGCCTAACGCTATTTGGCAGTGCCTGAAAGGCGAAGATCGCAAAAGCCTGAAGCGGATAATTCTCACGGCCTCTGGAGGGCCGTTTTGGGGGCGCAGTCGCGAACAGATGCGCGACATTACCCCGGAGCAGGCCATTGATCACCCCACTTGGAAAATGGGTCCCAAGATCAGTGTGGATTCGGCAACCCTGATGAACAAAGGCTTTGAAGTCATCGAGGCGGCTTGGCTCTTTGGCTTGGCGGTCGAACAAGTGGATGTGGTCGTCCACCGACAATCGGTTGTGCATGCGCTGGTTGAATTCGCCGATGGATCGCTGTTGGCGCACATGAGCAAGACCGATATGCTGCTGCCGATCCAATATGCGCTGACTCACCCAGAGCGGCGGGAGGTTCCTCTCGACAATCTCGATCTCAATCAAGTAGGTCAACTGAGTTTTGCCGCGCCAGACAGAGCGAATTTTCCCTGTTTGGATTTGTGCTACGAAGCAGGCCGGAGTGGTGGGACCTTTCCAGCCGTCCTCAACGCGGCCAACGAGGAGGCGGTGAGGGCTTTTTTGGCGCGGAAAATCGGATTTCTCGCTATCGCCGACCTGAACCGCGACGTGTTGGCACACTGCGGCACACAGGAGGCGGTTTCGCTCGAATCCATACTAGACGAGGATCGCTGCGCACGGCGGCTGGCCCGGGAGTGGGTCGCCG
>VXZF01000280.1:0-2981 GCA_009845645.1 Gemmatimonadota bacterium
CGCATTATCGACCTATCGCACGAGATGGTTCCCGGAGAGCAGAAGATCGACGGGCACTACCTGCACGGCGAGCCCTTTTTCGGCCGCTCGGTAGAGGTGCAGGAGTTTATGGCCTACGGGGCTCGGATGCACTTCATTCAGAGTCAGACGCACAATGGCACGCACTGCGAGGGGGCCTACAAATACCTAGATGAAGGGCCGGACATGGCCGGCATGCCGTTGGCATCCTACATTGGCGAGGCCGTGGTCTGCGATTTGTCGCACAAGGGGTCAGGAGAGGGGATCAGGGCCGACGAATTTCGCCAGGCAGGGGTGCAAAGCGGCGATATTGTACTGGTACGCACCAACCCCGAACACAGCGGGGAGCTGCCCTACTTCGAAGCCGAAGTGCTGGATTTCTTTATCGAAACGCGAATCAAATTGCTGGCTTCGAGTGGCGGTTTGTACTACGGTCCCTCCTCTGTGCCCAACGCCCACATCGATGCCGAGCGTCGACTGTTGGAAGAGGGCATTCCTATGGTGGACGCCCTCTTGGGGTTGGAGCAACTGACAAAGGACCGCGTCTTTTTTATCGCTCTGCCGCTCAAGATGCAGCGGGTCACGGCTAGTTGGACCCGGGCCATTGCGCTAGAAGAGATCGATTGAGCGCTCAGCTCAGAGTGACGACTTCTTGGGTGACGATTTCCTTGGTGTGGGTAAAGGCAGCGGGTGAGGCCAGTTCCAAGGTCTCCGGCGAAAGTCGAGCCTTGACCTCTGGGGAGAAACGGTCCAGACCGCCGCGCACGCTTTCGTGCTGCTGCATGTAGCGCAGCGTGAGAAAGCGGCGGTCCCGGTCTTGGGGCACCCAGGAGAGCGCGCCGTGGGTGACCAATTCGGAGATGATGACCACATCGCCGGCTTTAGGCGTTACATTGAGCACGCCCTCGGGCACTTCGGTGCTGAAGTACTCGTCGTTGTATCCATCCTCTGTATAGCTTTCGGGGTAGAAAAGCGACCGCGGATAGTCGAAGTGGCTCTTGTGGCTACAGGGGAGAATAATAAGCCCGCCGTCGCCGGGATGGACGTCGGTCAGGTAGAAGAAGAAGACTAGATCATTGCACTGGACTTTGCCGCCAATTGTACTGTAGCGTCCCTGCTCTGGATTGAGGGCTGGTGACCCGGGTACGCCGCCGTGCAGGGGATGGAAGGGCTTGCCGTGGACATCGACCATCAGATTGCCGCTGGTCAGGCGCGGTCGATCGTCGGTCAACTCCTTGAGGATGGGCCAAGTTTTGGGGTGGAGTGTCAGCGCTTCGAGGGCCTTGTCGAAGGCGAAGGCATTGATATACCAGTTGAAGTGCTCGCGCTCGAGATTGATTTCGAGGCCGGCGGGCACCTCCTCCGGTGGCGTGTCAATGTAGCGCTGCGCCGCGTCTTGGGCTGCTTTTAATTCCGCTTCTTGCAGAACGCCTTTGAGGTGGAGGTAGCCGGTCAAGTCGAAAAAGTAGCGCTGTTCGGGGGTCATGCTGTTCCTCTTTGGGCAACGATTTGGAAGGAATAGAGCTGGCTTTGACGCAGGCTGAAATGCAGGCGCACCGGCTCCTTGAGTTGTGCCAGCGTGCGGCCACCGCGCCACTGGACTTGGTGGGTTGTGCAATCTGCGTTCAGCGGCAGACACTCGCCTAGGGAAAAACCATCGATGACCGCTCCGTAGAGGGTGCGTACCTCGACGCGCACTTCGCCCTGGCTGGCGTCGGCGTTGAGCCGGAGGGCGTTGCCCTCGTCAAAACGCAGTGGGCGGGTCGTCAGACTGCCCGGCTGGTCTCCTGCGGCAATAGAGACAAAGCCGTCCACTCGCAACTCGGCGATACCTAAGGCATCGCCGTGCAAAGGCCGGCCGTTGTGCTGCGTGCCCAATAAATCGTTGATGCCGGCGTGCGGAATGTTCGAGCCGCGATAGTAGATGCGGATGCATTCGTCCTCGACTTGGACGTGGTCGATGTACAAGCGCTTTTCGTCCCAGGCTTGCTCGTCGCCGCGGAGGAAGACTTGACGGTCGCAGACCCGCGTCCACTGGCGGCCGTCGCGGCTGAAGGTGAGTTGGGCGTCGATAGTGTAGTTGGTGCCGGCTAGCGGTTGGGAATCGCCGGTGAACTCGTGATAGACATTGAGAAACCCAAGGTAAGCGCCTTGGTATGGCAGCACGGGCATATAGTAGAACTCAGTGCCAGGGCCGTCGCGCTGGTCCGGGGTGAGCACTTCTTCGATGTGAGTCCACGAAGCAGCGTCAATGCTCTCGGCCCGCCCCATGCGCCGGGTGGGAAAAACCGAGGCGTCGTAGGGCACACCCCTGTTGCGCCAAGTGCGCTTTTTGTGGTGGCCGTTGGGCCGCAAGTACATGACGTACAGTCCATAGCGCTCGTCCCAAAACAGGGACTGGGAGGCATCGCCTGTGGGGGCGATCACGGGATTGGGCTGGTGCGCAGTCCAGCGCAGCCCATCGGGCGACCAAGCCATGCCCACCCCGCCCGCGTAGTAGTAGGCCATTTTGTAGCGCCGCGCCGGGTCTTGTTCGCGCTCGTCTTTGGCGACCGTCATGTCATGGGCAAAGCCCGCTGGCAGGGCGAGCAGATTGTTGGCCGTTGACCCATTGAATTCGACCAGCCCCAGTTCGGGGCGCTCGAAGTGGATGCCGTCCTCTGAGACGGCGTAACACAAGCCGGGGTTATTCACTTCAGGGTAAATGCTGTACCAGAGATTGTAGGTGCCTTTGTCGCGGTCCTTAGCTACATCGCAGTAGAGGAAGCGCTGTCCCTCCCAGGGTTTTTCCATCTCGAAGACGGGATTTTCCGCGAGTTTGCGCGGCTGATGCACAAAGCGGGCGGCGTTTTCCAGCGAATCGATCAGCAGATCATCGAGGAAGAGCTGGCGTTCGGGGCCGATATCGACGATGGGGGGCAGGCGTTCGACCAGCAGTTCGTTCATACGGTCAATTCTAGTGT
>VXZF01000280.1:3081-5985 GCA_009845645.1 Gemmatimonadota bacterium
CCGGGTACGACAATGAGCCCGCCGTCGCCGGGCAAAACGTCGGTCAGATAAAAGAAAAACACCAAGTCGTTGTTGTATATTTTGCCGTCCTTGACAAAACTGCGACGCCAGCCCGGCCGGTCTTTGCGCAGGTCTGATTCGAGGCCCGAATGCAGGGGATGAAAGGGTTTGCCGTGGACATCGACCATCATATTGCCACCGCCTAGCTTGGGTTTGCCGCCGGTCAGTTCGAGCAGGATGGGCCAAGTTTTGGGGTGCATCGTCAGCCGTTCGAGGGCTTTGTCAAAGGCGAAGGCGTAGAGATACCAGTTGAAGTGCTGGCGGTTGAGGTCGATGCGAAATCCCTCTGGTAGCTGGTCTGGCGGCGTGTCGATGTAGCGCTGGCCCGCGTCTTGGGCGGGGCGGAGTTCGCTCTCACTCAGAACGCCGCGCAAATGGAGATAGCCGGTTAAATCAAAAAAATAGCGCTGTTCGGGGGTCATGATCTCGTTTCCCTGTGATCCTAGTGGCTGGTGAGTTATATTGATTCCGAATCTTTCAAATAACCAAATACGGCTCCGGACTTCAAGGGGTTTCAACTCAAAAAGGTCCTTGGCAGCCGGAGATTATCAACAGGAGTCCGTTCATGGCCCGCGTGCGCATTGGTGTTTTGGGTTGCGGTGCTATAGCCCAGGTCCAGCACCTACCCAATCTGTTGGAACTCGACGAGGAATTTGCCGTTCCCATTGTCTGCGACGTGTCGCCCGATCAGGCGGCCTATGTCGCCAAACGCTTTGCTATCCCCCGGCACGTCAGCACCCTCGACGACCTGCTAAGCGCTGATATAGACGCAGTTCTCCTCTGTCATGCCGATCCCAAAAGCGATGCGGCAATTGCTGCTTTTGCCGCTGGCAAACACGTACTCATCGAAAAGCCCATTTGCGCGTCCCTGCAAGAAGCCGACGCCATGATCGCGGCCATGCACAAAGCTGGCACCGTGGGCCAGGCCGCCTACATGAAAGCCTACGATCCGGCCTTTGCGCTGGCCAAAAGAGAGGTGGAGGGTTTGGATTACAGCTTTATTCAGATCAACCACCTGCACCCGAGTAATTATCTTCACCTCGACCACTTCAACGTGCAGTACGCTAGTTCGCAGCGTTCCGCGATCGCCGCCCAACGCCAGCTTGCCTATAAGGACACATTGCGCCAGGCTTTTGGCGACCTCTTCGAGCAAGCCGAGCCGGTCTGCGGTATCACTTATGGCCTGATCCACGATCTCTACAGCTTGCGCACGATGGTGGGCTCGCCTCGCGCCGTGATTAGCACGGAAATCTGGAAGAACAACCGCTCGATTACCTCAGTGCTCGAATACGCCAATGACGCGCGCTGTGTCATCAGTCGGGTTGACTTGGAAAAGCTGTGGGATTTTCGCGAGACCTTGGAAATCTACGGCGACGATAAGCGCGTGCTGCTCACCTATCCGACCGGTTTTTCGCGCCGCGTGCTCTCCACCCTGACTATCCAGGGCATTGACGAGCACGGCACTAGCTACCGCAAGGAGCCGGCCATTCCCTGGGAGAGCGCCTTCACCGCGGAATTGCGCCACTTTCACGCCTGTATCACCGAGGGGGTGGAGTGCCACACGCCGATCACTGAGGCGCGCCACGACGTGGAACTCATCATCAATATCACCAAAGCCTATATCACCGGCCAAGCTGTGGAGGGGAACTGTGCAAGGCAATAATCTTTACGACCCTGGTTTGCATCTATTTCTCGACGACGTGGAAGTACAAGATCATCCCGGTTTTGTGCGTAAGGTGCAGCGGCCCGAGCGCGTGCGGACGGAGCCGGTATTAAAACCCGACCGGCCTTGGGAGGGGAAATCCGTGCAACTGTGGGGCTCGGTGCTCTACGACGACGACGAAAACTGCTTCAAGATGTGGTATTACTCGAGCAACAACGACCTGTACGAGCGCACCGGCCAAGGTCACTTTATGTGTTATGCGACCTCAAAGGACGGTATCTCGTGGGAAAAGCCGGAACTGGGGATCGTGGCCTGTGAAGGGTCCAGTGCGAACAACATCGTCTATCCGCCGCCGGGTGTTCACTACGGCCTGGATCCGTGGGGCGTGGTCAAAGATTTGCAGGAGCCAGATCCGTCCAAGCGGTATAAGATGGGTATGTACCAGCAGCGCCCCACTGCGGACGCTCCGCAGGAAACGCCCACGATGGACCGCCAAGCGCGCAATGCCCTGCGCAAAGTGCTCTTCGACAAAATCCGTGACCACCACGGCATGTACGCGGCCTTCTCGCCAGACGGCATTCACTGGCAGTTGGACGACCGCAATTATGTGCCCCGCTCGGGCGATGCTGGCGCGTTGGTGTACGATCCCATGCAGCGGCGCTATCTAGCTACTTCGCGTCGTTATGAAACTTTGATGGACCACTTCATACTTGAGTGGAAGCAGTACCGCCGCGTCATTGCCCTGTCCAGTAGCGAGGATTTTATCCACTGGACGCCCCTGAGAACCATTATCAAACCGGACGATTTCGACGATCCTAGGGATCAGCTATACGTGATGGCACCTTTTGTCTATGGCAACCAGTACATTGGTTTCATCGGCATGCTGCACTCGGCCACGGAGTTAGGCCCGGTGCAACTGGCTACGGCGCGGCATCTGGATCACTGGCAGCGGGTGGGCCGCCGCGAGGAATTTTTGCCGGTCGGCTCTCCGGGCACTTGGGACGGGGCTTGGTCTTCTCTGTCGTCCAATCCTCCTGCTCTTGTGGGGGATACGCTGTACATGTGGTATTCGGGCCGTCCCCAGGCCCACGGCACCGAGGGCAATTCCACCAGTTCGATTGGGCTAGTGACCCTGCGCAAGGATCGCTTTGTGGCGCTGCGCTGCGGCATCGGGGGCGGCG
>VXZF01000480.1 GCA_009845645.1 Gemmatimonadota bacterium
CTACGACGACGACGGCGATATCGATCTCTTCGTCGTCGAACTAAACGACGCGCCGACTCTGTTGCGCAATGATGGAGGAAATGCGGGAAACTATCTCGTGGTGCAGGTCTTTGGCCGCGAAGACAATCGCGATGGGGTTGGCACTCGCGTCAGTCTGCAAGCAGCCGACAAGCGTCAGTGGCGCACAGTCAATGGCGCAGGCAGCTATCTTTCGCACAGTGACTTGCGCGTCCACTTCGGCTTAGGTACCGCGCAGGCCATCGACCGCGTCGAAATCACCTATCCCAACGGCAGTACCTATGCAGTCGAGAACGTGCCTGCCAACAAACTCTTAGTCGTCCGCCAAGGGCAGGGGCACGCCCTCCTCGAACTAGGCGCAAATCCTTTTTAATGGTCAACCCGCGCTGTGCTCGGCCCGCACCCGCTCGATTTCGGCGAGGCGCTCCTGTGCGGCAGAAAATTCGGGATGGAGTTTGAGGAGTTGCTCAAAGACCGCAGCGGCCTTGTTGACGTAACCGAACTCTAGGTGGAGCATCCCCAAGTTGTAGCTGGCCTCCGGTGAGCGCGGCGACCGGCTCGCAGCCCGTTTGAGGCTGGCTAGCCGGCCCTCGTATTCCTTGAGCTTAGCAAAGACCTGCATTAGCTCCTGGCCCTCGTCGCTACGGCCCTGCTTGAGGTAGAGTTGGGCCAAGCTGTAGTGGGCACCCGCGTGGCCGGGGTCGCGCTTTATGGCCTCCAAGTAGTAGGTGGCGGCCTGTTCCTCCTGGCCTAACTTGGCTGTCACCGTGCCCAAGCGATGATAGGCGTTGGCGTGAGCCGCATTTTTGAGCAGGGTTTGGTGAAAGTAACTCCGCGCTGCTTCAAGCTTGCCTTCCTGTTCGCTGATGACGCCGAGGTCGTAAAACGCGCCCACCGTCTCGACGCCGATATCTATCGCTCGCCGATAGGCCGCCCTTGCTTCTTCATATTGGCTCAAGGCCATGTAGCTTTCGCCCAAGTTGGCGTACACCCGCCCTTCGTCTGGGTGGTCCGCGAGGGCGCGCTGGTACTCGGCAATGGCTTCGCCTGGGCGGTGCTGCAAGTGATAGACCCTCCCCAAGTTGGCCCGAGCTTGCAGGAAGGTCGGTATCAAGCGCACAGCTTCCTCGTACTGAGCCGCGGCCTCTGCGTAGAGACCCTGTTGATGGTAGAGATAGCCGAGATTGTAGTAGATCGCCCCAAAGTCGGGCCGCAGCGCCAGCGCCTTCTTATAGCTGTCCTCCGCCGCTAAAAAGCGGCCCAACCCGTCGAGCGAAACGGCGAGGCCAATCCGCGCTTCAAAGTGATCGGGAGCCAGCGTTAGCGCCTGTTCAAAGTGGGGAATTGCCTCGGCAAAACGCTCTAGCGCCGCTTGTGTCACGCCTAGATTGCTATGGGCTTGGGCGAGGTCTGGATTCAGCTCGATGGCCCGCTGGTAGTAGCGGGCCGCTTCGTCCATTTGATTTTGGGCACGCAACTGGTCGCCTTGCTCGACGGCTTTTTGCGCGGCATTTGCCCGGTACTGCAAATACCAATACGAGCCACCCACGCCGAGGGCAACCGCCAGCGCGGCTGCTCCTATGTAAAAGAAGCGACGGTGCGGCACTAGCTCTCGGTGGGGACTTTCACTGTCCTGTCAGCCATGGGATTCTTGTACACTACTGCCGGACGGCCTCTATGGCGGTCATGATCTGATCTTGGCCCCAAGTTCCTCCGAGCCGCAGCGAACTCGTCGCAATGGAGCCGGTGATCGTGCCTTCTTCTTGGGTGAAGGCATAAACCGTCTTAGCATTGAGGTAGCGCACCTCCAAGGTGATCTGCTCGGGATCATTGGGCTGGAGAATGTCGATGGCCTGAATGAAATCGTTGCGGCCCTCGCCATAAACCAACGTGGCAGACACGGTAACTTGCTTAGGGGTGACCCGCACAATGCTTATTGTAACGGGGCGGCCTTCCCCGCTGACGCCATTGGATAGGGCGAAATTCCCGGTGCCTTCGTATTCGCCGACCCAAGCATCGGCGTAATCGGACGTCGGTTGAACGGCTTCATCCGAACCGCAACTCAGGGTGGTCAACAGGCCCGCTAGGGCCAACCATGTCCATTGTTTCATCGTGCGTACCTCCGCAGAGTTTTCGTTCGGCAAAAGTATAGGGCACAATGCGCCGCGAATCAACCGCTTTGCGCCGTCGCCACTCGCCAATTTTCCCCTCAGTTCGTACACTATGCGTTGCAAAATGTATCCACTGCCAAAGATGCCTATGCGCCTAGGTCTCGCGCTCGTCGCCTTGTTGGGCTGCGCCTCCGAGCCGCCCCTACCCGCGCAGAGCGCCCAGCGCTACGAACAGGCCCGCCAACACCTAGCGGCCGGCCGTTTGGACTCCGCCGCCTACGTGCTCGAAGCACTCGTCCAGCGCGATACCCTGCACTACGAGGCCGCACTCGCGCTCGGGGAAATCTACTTGCGGCAAAAGCACTACCAACAAGCCCTGTCTCCGCTCGCACGCGCACAAAAGCTCGCGCCCGAGCGCATCGAACCCCGATTGCAGTTGGCCCAAACTCTGAGCAAACTCGGACGTCAAGCCGAAGCCCGCACCCTTTTCGACTCCATAGTGACGGCCTTCCCCGGCAACGCGGTCGCCTGCATGGCATACGCCGACCTCCTAATGACGCAAGACCAACCCGATGCCGCAGGTGCTCTCGCTCAGTACGAGGCCATCCTCGCCGTTGATCCCAATCACTACCGAGCGCGCTCGGGCAAGGCCGCCTCGCTTTTGCGCTTGGGCGATTTTGCTGGTTCCGCTGTCCGCCTCGACAGTTTGCTCGCCGAGCGGCCGGACGACGTGTATCTCTCCTTCCTGCTGGGCGCGGCCCACCACCACTTGCGCCAATATCCCGAGGCCGTCGCCGCGTACAAGCGCGCCATTGATGTGCTGCCTCCAGCTTCGCCGCAGCGCACCGTGCGCCAGTGGAATCTACGGCTGGCCTATATCGAGGCGTACGGCACCTACCCAGGCGACCTCGAACCAGCCCATCAAATCGGCTTGGCACCGCTGGCCGAGGCATCGCCGGTGCGCTTCACCGATGTGGCCGCAACGGCTGGCGTCGGCAAGCGAGATCGGGGGCGCGGCGTGGCGTGGCTCGACTACGATACCGACGGCGACCCGGACATCTTCGCCGCGGGCATCCAAGCCCCGCACGCGCTCTATCGCAACGACGGCGACGGACGCTTCGCCGACGTATCCACCGCAGCCGACCTCGCAGACCCGCGCGGCGGCTGGGCAGCCATTGCCGCAGACTACGATGGCGACGGACGCCCAGACCTCTTTACCACCCGCGAAGCCTGGGAAGGTCTCGCGTCCAACTCGCTCTACCGCAATCAGGGCGATGGAACCTTTCGCGATGTCGCTCCCCAAGCCGGAGTCGCTGGCGCGGACGACAGCTTCATGGCCGTCTGGACCGACTACGACAACGACGGCCTACCGGATCTGTACGTGGCCTCGGGCATCACCGGCAGCGGGCGGCCCAACCGCCTGTACCACAACCAAGGAGACGGCACCTTTGCCGACCGCGGCGCACAGGCCGGCGTGGCCTATCGCGGCAAAACTCTCGGCGTGACCTGCGGCGACTACGACGGCGACGGCGACAGCGACCTTTACGCCATTGACGTAGCCGCCCCCAACCACCTCTACCGCAACGACGGGCAGATCTTCAGCGACGTCACTGCCGAGGCTGGCGTGGCCAAGCCGGGCGAGGGCAGCTACGTGGGCTTCTTCATCGACAGCGACGGCGATGGCGATCTCGATCTCTTCGTTTCGGCCATGAACTTTTACGAAGACATCGTGCAGTCGCAGGTCACGGGGCTGGCCTTGCGCCCGACTCGCGCCTATCTGTACCGCAACGACGGGACGACCTTCCGCGACATCGCCCCTCAGCAGGGGTTGGCCCGCTCCTTTGGCTCGATGGGTGCGGGCTATGGCGACGTGGACTACGACGGTCTAATCGACATCTACCTGACCAACGGCGGCCCCATAATGGCGCGCTTTGAACCCAATACCTTATTCCACAATCGCGGCGACCGCTTTGCCGACATCACGGCCGCGGCCGGCGTCGGCAACCCAGGCAAGGGGCACGGCGTGGGTTTTGCCGACTACGATCTCGACGGCGATCTCGACCTCTATACCGCGGTCGGCGGCCACTACCCAGGCGACCTGTGGGCCAACAGCCTGTATCGCAACGAGGGCCACCACAATCACTTTCTCGGCGTGGATTTAGGGCCTCGTGCCATCGGCGCGCAGTTGCGCCTGCGCGCTCAAGATCTGCTCGGGGTCGTGGAAATCAGCAGCGGTCCGGGATTTGGTTCGTCCAACAGCTTGTCTCTGGCCCTCGGCTTGGGAACGCGCACCCGCGTCGATACCCTCGAAATCCGCTGGCCCAACGGCGCACAGCAAGTGTACGCGGATCTGGAAATCGACCGCTTCCACCGCTTCGCCGAGCAGCCCTGAAATGGCGTGGCCACTACTCTGCGCAGTATTCGCGCTCGCCTCCTGCGCCTCAGAGCCAGTTCCAGTACCAGATCCAGTCGATCACCTCGCCCACGCCCGCGCTCACTTTGCAGCGACCCGCTTTGAAGAAGCGGCAGCAGCCGCCCGCGCCGGACTAGCTCTCGACTCGACGAACGCCGACCTCCACAATGTGCTGGCCTCGTCCCACGCGGCTCAGGGACGCTACGCACTGGCCATAGAATCCCTCGAAACAACCGTCCGCCTCAAACCCGACTTCGCCATGGGCTTTGTGAACCTCGGCGGGATCTACACTAAGTTGGGCCAGTACGATCGCGCCGACACCTATCTCCAGCGTGCCGTCCAGCTCAACCCCGACAACTCGCCGGTGCGCCGACGCTTGGGCGAGCTGTACTTGGCCACGGGCCGCTACGCCGAGGCCACCCGCGAACTGCTCGAAGCCCTGCGCCTGTTTCCCAACGACGCCACGCTCTACTACTACCTCGGCCAAAGTCTCGCAGCCGAGGGCCGACAAGACGATGCCTTGGAGGCCTTTCAGCGCGCCACCCTGCTCGACATCGGCTTTGCCGACGCCTTCTATCGCCTCGCTACCCTCGCCCGTAAGGCCGGCCGCGACACCTTGGCGCAGCAAGCCCTAACGAGCTTTTCGCATCTGCAAGCGCTCAGCGGCAAGGAGGTCAAGCGACTGCGCGCCGCCATCCTCAACGCGCCCGAAGAAGCCGCCCATCACTACAACCTCGGCCTGTTCTTCGTCCGGCACGGGTACTTTCCCCAAGCCGAGAACAAATTCGACCGGGCCGTCGCCCTGCGCCCCGGGAATCTCGCTCTGCTCAACAGCCTTGCCGGCGACCTCCTAAAGCTGCAACAACCCGAAGCTGCGCTGCGTTACTTACAGGTCGCTCTCGACCAAGATCCAGAGTACTTTCCCGCCTTGCTCAACGCCGGCCAAATCACCGGCCAACTTGGACGCTACGATGAAGCCGTCGCCTACTGCCGCCGAGCGGTTGCAGTGCGCCCAGACGACGCCGAGGGCTGGTACCTCCTCGGCTTGGGCCTGTTCAGCAATGGGGAACGCGCTGCCGCCGAACAGGCGTTGGACCGCAGCCTAGCGCTGAGTGCGGACGATGCTGCGCTGCGCGCTAAGACCCAGCAACTTCTCAACACCCTGCAACAACAACCCACAGAAACGCCGTGATCGCCCTGCTTGCACTCTTTTTTCCACTCTCCCTCACTCTCGCTTGCAGCCAGTCAGACCCCCGCGCCGAGGCTTGGTCCCAACACTATCAAGCCGGACGCGCAGCCCTCGGCCAGAGTCGCTTTGACGAGGCCGAACAAGCCCTAGCCCACGCTCTGACCTTAGCCGAGACTTTTGTCCCCGACGATCCTCGCTACAGCCGCACCGCCCACCAACTCGCTCAACTCCACGTCGTGCGCGGCGAACTCGC
>VXZF01000082.1:0-3822 GCA_009845645.1 Gemmatimonadota bacterium
GCCTAGTGGCGTTTAAGGTATTCACCAGCAATGCCTTCTTCGGCACCTTCCGCATCCCGGCCTGGCCAGCGCTGCCCCACTGCTTCCGCCTGTTTTCCCTAGAGCAGCAGCCCGGACGGCTGACGGCAATGGTCCTAATCGCCTTTCCCATCGGATTCGTCGTATTGGCCGTCGAGACAATCAGCCTCGCCTATGAAGGGGGCGGCCTGATTTTCCTCGGTGGCAAGGCCAACTGGATCTTCGAAGACATGGTCTATCTGCTCAACAATCCCATGCTGCCCGACCTAAACAAGTGGGCGGTGTGGTTCTTCGGTTTTGGCGAAGCCGCGCTCATCGCCCTGCTGCGCGGCTATTTCCACTGGTTCCCCTTACATCCCATCGGCTTGGCCTTTCAGCACACGTTCGGTCTCCGCCTCTACTGGTTCAGTCTATTCATCGTGTGGATTGTCAAAATAATCCTACTGCGCTACGGCGGGTCCAGGGCCTACATCGCCGGCAAACCCCTGTTCTACGGTCTTGCCATCGGTTATGTGGTCGGAGTAATTTTTTCTATGATAGTGGATCTGATCTGGTTCCCGGCAGAGGGACACAGCATGCACGGATGGTAATAGCTAACCACCACAAACCAACTTGAGAAAAGAGGCCCCATGCAACTGAATATCTCCATCAGCCTGTGGAACTACATTCACTACTTCCCCTTGAGAAGAGGCGGCACCAGCTTTGCCCTAGACCGCGGCTTGGACAGTCTGGCAAAAGTCGTCGACGAAGTGGCTGCCGCTGGCTACGGCGTTGAGTTGTGGCCCAAATGGGCTAGCTGGGAGTGGGCGAGCCCCGCCCGGGAAGCCCTGGTGTCTCAACAATTCGATCTCTACGCCGAGGAGCACCGGCCTCGGCTGGCGCAAATCCTGCGCGGCGTGCGCTCGAGTTGGCACACGGGAGGCGACAATACCATTGAGAGCTACCACCGCCAAATCGACACGGTGGCGCAGGTGGGCAGTCAGGTCCTAGTAGTACACGCGGCCAATCTCTCTCTCGACGGCCCCGATCCCAATTTCGATTTTGCCGCCCAAGTGCTGGAGTACGCGCGCCAAAACAACGTCAAAATCGCGCTGGAAAACGCATCCGAAGGCGAGCAAGAAGAAGATCCTGAGCTGTGGAATCTGTCCATTTTGCAGCGGGCGCTGGCGCGCTTTGCCGACCTTGGGATCTGCCTCGACACGACCCACGTGCAAAAATTCAAACGCTTTCCCCTCAAAGAGTACGTCGATCGGCTGCAAGACCGCATTTGCCACTTGCACATCAGCGATGCTTTGGGCGATGACGTGGGCATCGGCCGCCTGCACACCATGCCAGGCACTGGCAAAATACCCGCAGCGGATTGGCGCTACCTGCTCGACGCCTTAGAGGAGGTCGATTTTCAAGGGGATGCGGTACTCGAAATCAAACCTCTAACCCCAGTGCGCATCGCGCAGCAAACCGACGAATTCTTCGCCACCGTCGCCCAATCGGCCGGCGTGATGGGCTAACATTCATTAAGGAGAGAAAGTGATAAAAAACAACTTCGACAAAGGGCCAGAAGGCTGGTGTTCGTACGACTACCACGCCAGCATGGTGGCTGACGGTAGCAATATCTTCATCCTAGCCACTTGGGCCGCGCAGGGCGGTGTGGACAATGGGAGCTTTATCTGGACCGATCACCGGCGCTGGAGCGCCGATACTCCGGAGCGCCCCCTGTCCATCCTGCCGCTGCTGTGCTACCGCAGCTGGGTCGGCGCTGACCCGCTCGATATGCGCCAGTCCGCAGTTGCAGTCCACCTGAGGGCCGATCGGCTGCGTTTGGACGGTGCCCAGTGTTTCTTCTGGGTACACGCCGCTAGCACGCGCTGGCACTACACAGCCCATCCTCTCGCTCTAGAAGAGGGCGTTTGGACGGCCAATCGCCTTGCACTTGCAGCAGATGAAAACCAATGGCACCGCAGTTGGTCTGCCGACCCGGACCATCCCGTCGCCCTCGAACAGGTGTTGAGCCGGGCCGAGAGTTACGGCTTCTCCTTCGTCGGATTTTCCAGCGAAGTTACCGGCAGATTGTCAATGAGCCAATTTTCTATCACCGCTGGAACGTAGATGGTTCGCCCATGCCCTTAGATAGCCATGGAAAACACCTTGGCCCGCGCCATGTGCAGGCGAACAGCCACCTGCTTTCCCTTTAGCGCCGCTAGATCGCTCTTGCCTTTCCACGTAACGACTTTGTCCAACTCGTCTCCCACTAGGACATCGGCCTCGTCTGCACTGAAACCCTCTAAGGGCTGAATCGACTCCACAGGCTCGATCGGCGGCGTCACAATTTCCACCTTGATCCAGCCGGCTCGCTTGGTCTGGAAGTTGAGGCGCAATTCCCCGCCCTGGCAAATGCGCGGAATAGTGGTTACCCGTCCTTCCAGCGGTGCTTCCAAGGCCACCAGCCGATGGCGTTTCCATATAGCCCAGCGGAACTCGCCTTCGGGCAGCTCGGCCGGGCCGTGGTCGTGCCGACTGTAGCGGCCGTCGTACGGCAGGCCCCACTCTTCCTCATTGAGTGGCACTAGGTTAGGAGCGGCGCGGATGCAACCGTACTGTCCTTCGTCGCTTTCGAGGGTGATGATCGGCCTGCGCTCGGGCCGCACCCAATTCCACCCATCCCGACTCACCGCTAGCTGGACATCTTGCTCTGAGTCGAGCCGGTGGTACACCGAAGGAAACATCAGATGCAAGCCGGGCACCCCCGGATAGCGGCAGTAGCACGGCGTGTATATATCATCGGAGACATGGTCCTGCGGGTCGGCCACTAGGACGTAGCGCGGCGGACCCCAAGCGCCGAACTTTTTCCCTCCAGTCTTGCGCACGGCCCGTCGTCCGGTATAGCCGAATTTGTTCTCGTTGTGGAACATGCCGCGCAAATAGGCGACGTATTCTCCGGTTTCCGGTTCGTAGGCAGCGACATTCTGGGTGTCGAGCACGCTATTGCCGACGTTTACTAAGGGGGTGTCGAGCACAGTCCAGTGTAGCCCGTCGCCAGAGACGGCACCCTGTACCACATTGTCCCGGCGGACGCCGAACTGTTCCTCCACAACCTGCATGGTATTGATGGTAGGATCGTCCCGAGTACCGGTATCGGCACCCAACTGGCGAAACTGCACCCAATCCATTTCCGCATCCACTACCCCGTTGCGGTAAAACACGGTTTTCGGGCCAATGGCCTTGTAGCGCTCCTCGGGACCGGCATGGGGATCGATGAATACCGAGTTGATCTCAAAATCGCTGTGTCGAGAAAGCAGATTATTGGCCTTAGTGCCGCCGTACTCCACTAACCCCAAGTTCGGCCGTTCCCACTCGAAACCGTCCCGGCTCTCTGCATAGCCGTTGAAACGCGCCCCGCCTTCTTCCGCTCCCGAAGTCCAAAACCACATTCGGTAAAGCCCGTCGTCCAAAAGGACGTACGGATACGCCATGCGGGCCTGTTCCCAAGGCTTTTCCGCGCGAAAGAATACCGGAGACCTGCGCGCCGGTTGCACTGCTAACCGCACGCCCAGCGGCGGATCCTTTAGCCAAGACTCGCCGTTTTCATTGGCACAGGCCTGTCCCGCCCAGATATCGTACCAGTCCAAAAATGGTTGGTGCATCAATGCTCTTTCTCCTCTCGTACGCCAGCAGCCTAGCCAGCCACTTCTCTGAAAACGCGAATAAAATTGCCACCCATAATCCCGTTGATCGCCTCGGCCTGATGCCCGCGCTGCTGCAAACCCTCGACGATATTTTGGCTCTCGCCAATATCCTCCAACCCGA
>VXZF01000082.1:3922-5975 GCA_009845645.1 Gemmatimonadota bacterium
GCCTCAACCATATGCGTGATATCGACGAGCATGCCCAGCCGGTTCATCTCGCCGATGACCTGTCGGCCAGCCTCAGTCAGTCGGCCCGGCGGATCGACCTCGCTGTCGTAAAGTCGCATGGTCGGCCCGTCCCACACCTGCGTCGCCGTACCTAGGGCATTGCGTCCTTCGTGCACCAAGCCGAGGTGCCGCAACCCCAGCCGATAGAGCGTGCGCAATACGCTCAAGTCGCCCTTGAGCGCATCGCCGCCCTCCAGGCCCAAAACAAAGGCGACTTTCCCGCTCTTGTGCGCCTCTTCGATGTGATCGGCAGTAGTGGCCAACAATGCGTATTCCCCAGCTTCGCCTTCGAGTTGGCGATGCAAATAGTCGATGATCCGCAAGACCTCCTGCAGGGGATGCCGACTGCCGTGGGGGCCGCCGATCTCCGCATCCGGCACCCAACAAGCGGTTAGCTGAGCCGCGACTCCACCGGCGCGCATCAGGGGCACATCCGTCAGTCCGCCCAAATCCTGGTGCAGCTTGCTCCCCGACTTGAAGGCCAGATCCAAGGTATGGCCGTGGGCGTCAATGATCGGTGCCGTTAAAGAATTGTCCATGCTCTCCCCCGTTTAATCCCAGCGCGGCAGGCCGGCGAAGGTCGCTCCGGATCTTTGCCGCCGACCGGCTACCGTTCCAATCAACTCGTACTGTCCACCCACCTCGGTGGCAAAGGCCAGCACCTCCCCGTTTAGCAAAACCTCGGCACCAGTACACAGATCGCGCAGCACCACGTCGCCTTGTGGCCACGGATTGTGTACGGCGCAGTCATGGCCGACTTCGCTGGTGATGTGCACCCACTCCACCATCCCGTCCCGATACGAAGCGCTGACCAAGAAGGCCCCCTCGGCGCGCAGAGAATCAAAAGACGCCGCGGGCCACGCATCTGGCACGCAGGGGAAAACGCGGATTTTGCCGCCCCAGCTCTGCAATAGCATCTCCATAACTGCCGCGGCAGCACCCGTGCCTGCCTCTAGGGTATTGATAAAACCATGTTCGGCCGTGTAGAAACCGGTCTGACGCCAGTCAACGCTCACCTGCAAGGTGTTTGGCAGTACCACTTGGTCGGTGTAAAAGCGCAGCATGGAGTGGGCCATGTTGGTGCGCCGGGCGCGGCAGGCAATCAGCGCCGCCCAAGGGAAAGACCAGCCCGACCAGTGGCCCGTACCGATGTGGCGCAAATGGGCCAGCGAACGCTCGATCAAATCCCGGTCGCCAGCGTCGCCTTCGACATTGACGTAGCCGAGGGGGTGAATGGCCATCAGGTGGGAGAAGTGGCGGTGGCTGCGCTCCAACGGCACCCCAGCGTAAACCTGAATGCCGTGTTCATCCACGGGAAGCGGCGCTAGGTTTTCTAGGATCTGCCCATAAGACGCCGTCTCTTCCGCGCCCAATTCGAGATCCTGTGCGGCTTTGATGAGCGTGGTAAACAAATAGCGCACCAGCGCCAGATCAAACGCCGAATCCCGGCCCTTGCACACAATGTCGTCGTACTCGGGCGAGTAGGACCAGGGCACGTGCAGCACGCCCTCTTCATCGGCTTCAAGAAATCCCAGCCAGAAGCGGCCCACAGCTTCCATGAAGGGCCAAGCTTTGTCGCACAAAAAGTCCCGATCGCCGCTGTAGCAATAGTGCAACCAGAAATGCTGAGCCAACCAAGCACCCACGCCGACCTGCAAATTCCAAGGAAACCACATAAATCCCACGCCCTGGCCGTAGATATCCATATTGGCCGGTAGGTAGGCACCGCTCCAGCCGAAGAAGGTGCGGCAACTCTCCTCAAAGCGCGGCAACTGGTCTACCAATAGGTCGTAGAGCGGCATGGCCAGTTCGAGGCGGTTGGCGGCGAAGATGGGCCAGTAGTTCATCTCGGTTTCTAAATTGTGGTGCAGGTCGCCGTAACAAGGCGGAATGCGCGTATCGGGGTTCCACACGCCCATGATGGTGACGGGGTACTTATCCTCTCGCGCGTTGCAGCCCAGCTTGTACATCTCCGCGTACCACAAGCGTTCCA
>VXZF01000421.1 GCA_009845645.1 Gemmatimonadota bacterium
AGCGAGTTCGCGCCCCGCGCCAAAAGCAACTGGGCCATCTCTAGCTGGTTGGTCATAACGGTTTTGTGCAGAGGCGTACTGCCGTGGTCGAAACGGTGAAACTCACCGGCAAAGCCGTCGATATCCGCACCGCGATCCAGCAAAAACTCCGCCGCTTCCAACGCGCCGCTGTATGCCGCAAAGTTAAGCGCTTCCACCACAATCTGCTCGGCGGTGAGCACGGTGTCTGGATTCGGGTGATAGAGGTGGCCTGTTCCCTCTTTCAACTTGCCCTCCGAGTCGAAGAATTCCGCCATCAGATCAACGCGGTTGACCCCGGCGGCAAAGCGCAAATCCAGGGGCGCACCCGCCGCAATCAACATGCGAGCTAGCTCCAAGTCTTCCTCGATAAGCGCGTCCCACAGCACCCGACCCCGGTTGCGCCCTAAGTCCGCGCCCTCGGCGGCCAAGAGTTGAACCATCTCGGCCTTGTTCCCAGCCCAACCGAGTTGGGCACTGCTTACTACCAAATCCAGTACGGCGACCGTGTCGTACGTGGCGGCGTTGGGATCGGCACCTGCCGAGAGCAGAGCCGCGGCTAGTGCAACCGCATTTTCGGGCAGCGGCGCTCGTTGCGGCTCGCCGACTACGTGGTGCAAGAGCGTAGCCCCACGAAAGTAAGGGTATTCGTAATACTCGTCGAAATAGCCGCGCGCCGTCGCTAACTCGGGGTACTCAGCAAGCAGCTTTTGCAGGGCTTCGGCGTCGCCGGCATCAATGGCTTTTACAGCTTCGTAAAAGGCTTTGTGGTCGGCGTCGCCACGGTCGCGTCCTTGGGGCGGTAGTTCCTCATCTTCGCGTGGAATGGCCAAGGCGATTAATTCGGGCGGACGACCTGACTCACCTAGATAGTTGCCCAGCGGCACGACCACGTATTGGCGGCCGTCGACCGTATAGCTCATCGGCGCACCATAGGCATTACTGGGTAACTCGACGCGGCCGATCTCTTCACCCGAAGCTAACTCGTACGCCCACAGGTACGCGTCGCGATCGACAAAGTAATCCTCGCCAGCCTCGGCCAAGCCGTGCGGGTCCTGCGAAGTGGCCAAGAGGAGATTCGGCGTGGCCAAGACGAAGGTGCGGTTGTCCCAGCCCATATCCGGCAGGTCGAGGCCCTTAAGCGCCGGGTGATCGACCGGCCCCTTGCCCACCGTCGTCCGCCACAGGTGTTCGCCGCTGTTGAGGTCAATCGCCGTGATACTGCCGTACGGAGGCTTGACCAGCGGCAGACCCCGAGGGCCGAGGACGTGCAGGTTGTTGCTAGCAGAAAACGCCGAATGAGCCTCCGGGTCCTCTACCGGATTCAACTGTACAGTGGTGATGGCCATGTGCGACGGCACGTACAGCACACCCGTGCGCGGATCCGCCGCACCGCCCGCCCAGTCAGCACCACCCCATTGGCCCGGAACTGACAAGACGCCCTTCTCCGTCGGCGGCGTGTAGAGCGGACCGTAGTCGTATTCGGCGAGAATGGCCTTGGCTTCCTCGCGCAACTCAGGCGTGAAGTCGATCAGATCGTCCTCGCTGATACCCTGGCGCTCGAAAGGGGCCGGCTTGGTCGGAAAAGGCTGCGTCGGCGAGGTCTTTTCGCTTGGCACTTGCGATTGCGGAACTGGCTTTTCCTCAATCGGCCAGATCGGCTCGCCAGTTATGCGGTCAAAGACAAAGCAAAAAGCCTGCTTGGTTAGCTGGGCGACGATCTTGCGCGGTTGGCCGTCGACGACCACGTCCAACAGTAGAGGGACGGCCGGCGGGTCGTAGTCCCACAGACCGTGGTGGACCAGCTGGTAGTGCCACACCCGTTCGCCGGTCTCAGCCTTCAGACAGACCACTGACTCGCTGAACAGGTTGTCGCCGGGGCGCTCGCCACCGTAGTAGTCGTGGCTGGCCGTGCTCACCGGCAAGTAGAAGTTGCCCAACTCCTCGTCGGCGGTCATCGTCGCCCAGACATTGGCCGCGCCGTACTTTTTCCACGCATCGCTTTCCCACGTCTCGTTGCCGTACTCGCCCTCTAACGGAATCGTGTGGAATTCCCAGACCTTCTCGCCGGTACGCACATCGAAGGCCTGCACATCGCCGGGAGGGGTGTACTCGGGCGGCGGCTGGAAACGCCAGTCGCCCATGGCCGAGCCAACGGCGACCACGTTGCGGCAAACCACGGGCGGGGACGTGATTCCGTAGTTCCAGCGCTGACTTTCGTCCAGCGGCCGGCGCAGCGAGGCCCCCAAATCGACGCGCCCATCCTCGCCGAAGTTCGGGTCGGGCAGGCCAGTCTTGGCGTCTATGGAATACAAATGGGAAGTCGAAGTCGCCATAAACACCCGCTCAACCTCGCCATCGGTCCAATAGCTCACCCCGCGCACGTTACCCAAGAAGCGGAAGTTCATCCGCCAAGCCTCTGGGTCAAAGGTCCACAGTTCCTCGCCGCTTTGGCCGTCGAGGGCCACGAGAATGTTGAAGGGCGAGGCATAGTAGAGTACGCCGTTGACGGCCAGTGGCGTCCCTCGGTTGTTGTCGAAGTAGAGATTGCGCCCCACCGGGTTGGGGCCAGCCGTCTCGTAGATTTGCTGATCGGGGGGGCGGTAGCGCCAGATCACGCGCAATTGATCGAAGTTATCGCGATTGATCTGGTCGGCGGGAGTGTAGCGAGTACCGCCCTGATCACTACCGTAATACGGCCAATCAACCTCGTCGGCAAATGCCGCCGTCGCGAGCAAAAGTGACAATAACGCCAGCAAGGTCCCACAGGCTCGTTTGTTCACGCTTTCTCCTCTATTGTTTTTTCGTTTCCTTGGCCGCCGCGTCATGTGCGCCGATAGCCTTGCGCATAGCGTCGTTTTCGTAGTAGCCCGCCCAGTCGTAGGCTGTCTCGCCCCAGCGCGCATCTCCAATTGTCGTGGATGCACCCTTTTCTAGCAAATAGCGAATCAATTCGACGTCTTCGGTATCCACGGCCTTGTGCAGGGCCGTGCTGCCCCAATCCCACTCCCAGAAAAAGCCGACTAAAGCGTCGATATTGGCACCTTTCTCCAGTAGGAAGTCAATGGCCTCCCGACCGCCACTGTACACTGCGTAGTACAGCGCCTCATCCACGACCTGCTGGCCGCTGAGGACGGTGTCGGGGTTGGCGCGATAGAGGCGGTTGGCCTCCGGCGTCGGTACACCGTCTTTGAAAAAGCCAGCCATCAGGTCCGTGCGATTAAGTCCAGCGGCAAAGCGCAAATCGACCTCGGCCCCAGCGCTGAGGAGCATCTCGGCTAGCTCTTTTTCGCGGCTGATTAGCAGGTCGTGCAGCAGCTTGCCGTTGTTGCGGTTCGGGTCAGCCCCCTTCTCGTATAGCAGCGCGAGCAGGTCGCCCTTAATCCCGGCCCACTCAAGTTGAATAGCGGTGGCCGCAAGCTCTGCCGTAGTCGTCGAATCGAGCGTCGCTGCATTGGGATCTGCTCCCGCGTCGAGTAGAATCTCGGCTAAGCTCACGGCATTATCGGGCAAGGCCGCGCGTAGCGGTGCGCCGGCCGTCAGATGCAAGAGCGTAGCGCCGCGCAAATTGGGACACTCGGACCACTCGTCCAAAAAGCCGCGCGCGCTTGCCAACTCTGCGTGCTTTTTGAGGAGCCTGCTCAACTGCTCGCTATCGCCCGCCTCAAGTGCCGCTACGGCCTCGTAGAACGCCTTGTGGTCGGCGTCTTTGCGACTCTTGCCCTGCTCGGGGATGGCCTCGCCCGGGCGCGGAATAGCCAAGGCCACTAGCTCGCTCGGCCGGTAGGAGTCGCCTAGTGACAAGACCACGTATTGGCGGCCAGCCACCTGATAAACAGCCGGGCTAGCATACGCATTGCCCGGCAATTCGACTTGGCCTACCAATTCGCCCGTCGCTGGGTCAAAGGCCCGCAAATACGCCTCGCGCTCGACGAAGTATCCTTGACCAGCCGCCGGGCCGAATTGGCCGTCGCGTGGGTCTTCGGTCGCGGTCAGCAGCAGCGTCGGGGTCAGCAATGGAAAGGTCCGCGAGGGCCAGCCCAGATCCTCTTTGATTTCGAGGTCTCGCAGCAGGGGATGGCCGACCGGGCCGCGCCCCATCGGCCGCATCCACAGATGCCGGCCCGTGTTGAGATCAATGGCGGTGAGGCGGCCGTAGGGCGGCTTGAGCAGCGGCAGGTTCTTCGCGGCGGTGAAGTTGTGGTTGAAGACGCCAACATAGGCCGAAGAAGCCTCGTCATCGTCGGTCGGGCGCAGCGTTACTAGATAAGGCATGGTCTTGGAAGGCACGTAGATGACGCCCGTCGCCGGATTCACGGCACCGCCCGACCAATCCGAACCTCCCAAAAGGCCCGGCACGAAAACCGTTCCCTTTTCCGTGGGCGGCGCATACAAGGAGCCGTACCTATGCCCTTCAATCGTCTCCATCGCCATTTGCCGCAACTCGGGCGTGAAGTCGATCAGGTCGTCCACACTTAAGCCCTGGCGGTCGTAGGGCCGGGGCCAGACGGGGACCGGCTGGGTTTCAGAAACCGCTTCACCGACAATGGTCGAGGCGGGCACTGGCATTTCGATAATCGGCCACACGGGCGCGCCCGTGACCCGGTCGAAGACAAAGCAGAAGGCCTGTTTGGTAAGCTGGACTACGGCTTTGATCGGCTTGCCGTCAACCTCGATATCGACGAGAATCGGCGCAGCGGGCGGATCGTAGTCCCAAACGCCGTGGTGGGCAATCTGGAAGTGCCAGACCCGAGCACCGGTCCGGGCGTCGAGACAGACGATGCTGTCGCCGAAGAGGTTGTCGCCGGGGCGCTCGCCGCCGTAAAAGTCATTGCTCGGCGTGCTAACCGGCAGATAGACGTAGCCCAACACGGGATCGAGGCTCATCATCGACCACACATTGGCTCCCCCAAAGTCCTCCCACGAACCTGCGCCCCAAGTCTCATTGCCGAAGGAACCCTCTTGCGGAATAGTCTCGAAGATCCACTTTTGCTCGCCTGTGCGCACATCAAAGGCGCGCATATCGCCCGGCGGCATGGGCCGGGGCACGGGCCGCCCGCGAATGTCGGGGATGGACGAGCCGACGATAGCTAGACTGCCGTAGATCATCGGGGGCGAGACCGAAACATACTCGCCGCGCTGCACCTCCCGGCGCATGCCTTGGGTCAGATCGACGCGCCCGCTATCGCCGAAGGCCGGGTCGGGCCGGCCGGTTTTGGCGTCGAGCGAGTAGAAATAGCCGTCGGTCGTGCCGAAGAGCACGCGTTTGTCCCCGTCCTCTTCCCAATAGGCCACGCCTCGGTGGGTGCTGGGGAACCACTCTTGGTTGCGCCAAGATTCGGGATCGAATTTCCACAATTCCTCGCCAGTGGCCGCGTCGAGCGCGGCTACAATCCCAAAGGGCGAGCTGACGTAGAGAACGCCATTGACTACTATCGGCGTACTGCGATAGTAATTTCTATCGACGTCGTGCTCTGCGAGAATTTCCGCCTCAGGGGGCCGCCAGCGCCAGACGATGCGCAGGTCGGCGAAGTTGTCGCGGTGGATTTGAGCGAGAGGCGAGTACTTAGTGCTGCCCGCGTTGCCGCCGTAATAGCGCCAGTCCGTCGGCTGCGCTAGGGCGGCGGAATAGATCAGTAGAAGAAAAAGTAAACGAACGACGCAATCGGTCTGTCTCACGCACTCCTCTCTTCGTATAAGGTCTCAAGCGAAGGAAGAGTTGGCGTTAAACAGTGTCAACGAGGCCGTTAGTCGCAACGCCCTCGGCAAATTCAGCGGTACTGATCCAAATTCCCCTTGTATTCCAAGCCCAATACTTCCCGGCCCCGCGCCGTATTGCAGGTAGTATCGGCTTCGGGCGTGCCGACCACGTGCAACACGTCAAACTTCACTTCGTCCCTTGCTAAGGCCAGTCGGCAGGCTTCGGCCAAATCGTGGCGGCAGACCAAGCCGTTGCG
>VXZF01000373.1 GCA_009845645.1 Gemmatimonadota bacterium
ACGTACGCAAAATTGTCGAAGCAGCGGTGCAGCGCGTCGTCAGCGGTGGAGACGGCAGCGAGAGCGGGGACACAGGTGTATTCGCGACGATTGACGCGGCCGTCCAGGGCGCGACTCGTGCCCAGCAGCAGTTGGTCACCTTGTCGCTGGAGGAGCGCAAAAAGATCGTCGAAGCCCTCCGGCAGACGACGCACGCCCATGCCGAGGAGTTTTCGCGGCGGGCTTTGGCCGAGACGGGCATGGGGCGATTGGAAGACAAGATTATCAAGCACCAAGTCGCGGCCGATACGACGCCCGGCGTCGAAGACCTAGAGGCCACTTCGTGGACCGGCGACCACGGGCTGACCGTAGTCGAAATGGCTCCCTACGGGGTCATCGGCGCGGTCACCCCATCGACGCATCCCGTGCCGACGATGGTCAACAACGCCATTTGCATTGTCGCCGCGGGCAACTCGGTCGTCTTCAACGTACATCCAGCGGGCAGAAAGGTCTCCATGTTCGCGGTGGGCTTGATCAATCAGGCCATTGTCGCGGCTGGCGGGCCAGCCAACTTGGTGACCGCGGTCGAAACGCCGACCATTGAGACGGCCAACGAATTGTTCAATCACCCAGACATCCGCCTGCTGCTAGTCACAGGTGGCCCAGGCGTGGCCAAGGCCGCGCTGGGCAGCCCAAAAAAGGCCATCGTCGCCGGTCCGGGCAATCCGCCCGTGGTCGTCGATGAAACGGCCGCTTTGGCTAAGGCCGCGCGCGACATCATCGACGGGGGAGGCTTTGACAATAACATCCTTTGCATCGGCGAGAAGCAGGTCTTTGCCGTCGCTTCCATTGCCGACGAGCTCAAGCGGCTGATGGTCCAATACAATGCCTATGAGCTCGATGCGCGGCAGATCGAGGCGCTCGCGCAGGTGGCTTTTGCCGATGGGTCAGACGGACATCTCGTAGCCAACCGCGAGCTGGTGGGGCGTGACGCCGCCGTGTTGGGCGAGCGCATTGGCCTGCGGCTCGACTCGTCGCTGCGCATGCTGATTGGCGAAACCGACGCCAACCACGTTTTCGTGCGCGAGGAGCAGATGATGCCCTTTCTGCCGATCGTGCGCGTGCCCAACGTCGACCAAGCCATCCGCGAGGCCGTCATCTCCGAGCACGGCTACGGGCACACGGCCGTGATTCATTCGCGCAACATCGAAAACATGCACAACATGGCTTGCGCCGTGGATACCACCATTTTCGTCAAGAACGGTCCTTCCTACGCCGGGGTTGGCTTGGGCGGCGAGGGCTTTGGGACGTACTCAATCGCCGGGCCGACGGGCGAGGGGCTGACGTCGCCGCGCACCTTTACCCGCCAGCGCCGCTGCGCTCTCGTCGATTACTTCCGCATCACCTGATGCTCTTGGGTCAAGTCAAAGGGCACCTAATTTCCACGGCCAAGGTCCCGAGCCTGCACGGCAAGAAGCTCTTAGTCGTCGAAATCGCGTCGGTGCGCGAGCACGGCTTGGTGCTGACGGGGCGGGATATGGTTTGCATCGACGCGGTGCAAGCGGGCAAAGGCGAGTTGGTGATTTTGGTGCAGGGTAGCTCGTCGCGGATCGCCCCGAACTTGGGCGATGTGCCAACCGACGCGGTAATCGTCGGGATCGTCGATTCGCTACAGGCTATGGGCAAGGACTTCGACTGTCGGCAACTGAGCCGCGAGGGGTAGGCGATGGACATTGCACCAGCGGCTGGATTGGACCGCAAGCAGATTGAGGCGCTGGTGCGCCGGGTGGTGTACGATCATCTGCCCGACGCTCAGCTAGAGCAAGCTCCCTCAGCCCCGAGGCTGGTCGTCAATATGTCCGCCCGCCACGTCCATCTCAACCGAGCGGCGCTGACCGCGCTTTTTGGCGCGGGTGCCGAGTTGACCGTGCAGAAGGCTCTGTACCAGGAAGGCGCTTTCGCCGCCGAGCAGACGGTATCGGTTTTCGGCCCGCGCAAGCAGGTGATTCCCAATGTCCGAATCCTCGGCCCATTGCGCGATTACAACCAGGTGGAGTTGGCCTTTACGGACGCCCGCTATTTGGGCATTGACGCTCCGGTGCGGCTCAGCGGCAACATTGAGAGGACGCCGGGATGCTACTTGGTGGGGCCGGCTGGAGGGCTGGAATTGGATCACGGGGTGATTCGGGCCGCTCGCCACGTGCATTTAAACCCGGAAGAGGCTGCGTACTACGGAGTCGGTCCGGGGGACTTGCTGCGGCTGGTAGTAGAAGGCGATCAGGGCGGGATGTTGGAAGGGCTGATCTGCCGCGTCAGCGAGCGTGAGCGCCTAGAAGTTCACATCGATACGGACGAGGGCAATGCGATTGATTTGGTACACGCCCGCAAGGTATATTTAGAGCGTTGAAAGCAAGAATCCGCACAATTACTTCAGGAGGTAAGGGATGTCGGATGCAATAGGCATGGTAGAAACCGTGGGGTTGGTCGGGGTCGTCGAGGCTGGCGACGCCATGGCCAAGGCCGCTAGCGTCCAGCTTTTGGGCTGGGACCGAGTCGGCTCTGGCTTGGTGACTGTGTTTTGCTCAGGGGATGTGGCGGCCGTCAAGTCGGCCGTGGATGCTGGTTCGACTGCGGCGGCCAAGGTCGGACAGGTGCATTCGGTGCACGTGATTCCCCGCCCGCACAGCGAGCTGACGGCCGTGGTACCCGAGCGTGGCGACAGCGGTGACAGCGATGGCAGCGTCCGCGCCTTGGGTCTGATTGAGACGAAGGGATCCATCGGCGTGATCGAAGCAGCCGACGCCATGAGCAAGGCCGCTAATGTGGAGGTCGTCAAGTTGCAGGACATCGGCGGCGGGTACATCACCGCTATCGTCAGTGGCGACGTCGGCTCGGTGCAGGCTTCGGTCAGCGCCGGTGCCGAGGCGGCCGAGCGCGTAGGCGAACTCGTGTCGCAACACGTGATTCCCCGCCCCCACGACGATCTCATCGCGCTGTACTTGTAGAGGAGACAAATAATGAAAGCATTGGGCATGGTCGAGACCCGCGGTTTGGTCTGCGTCGTCGAAGCCCTCGACGCCATGTTGAAGACCGCGGACGTGAGCTATGCGGGCCAAAAGCGCGTGGGCAGTGGCCTAATCGCCGTGCTAGTCGAAGGCGACGTAGCCGCAGTCAAAGCGGCCGTAGATGCAGGGGCGCAAGCTGCCCAGCGCATCGGCGAACTGCGCAGCGTCCACGTGATTCCCCGTCCAACTGAGGGACTGACAGATCAACTTGGTTAGCTAGGTGGCCAAGGCTTTGCACATTGACGCCCCGGTAGTAACCGGCGATTTGCTCGGACGCGAGCACAAGGGCGAGCGGACGCTGAGCGTGTCCCCCAGCGCCATCTTGACGCCGACGGCTTGGGATTACATCCGCCAGCATCGGTTGCAGCTAAGTCGCGGCGATGCCGTTACGGCAACTTCCGATGGCATTGCGGACGCAGGCCGGTGCGAGCATCCCGACCGCGCCTGCGGATGCGAGCACGAGGAATTTGGTTCGGGGTACGTCGAGCCGGCGCGCTGTGGCGATTGCGCCGTCCACCAGCGCAAGCAGGCGGGAGATCCCGAGGCGAGTTGCGAGGGTTGCAACCGCTACAAGACGCTTTTGCAACAAATTGAGCAGGGCCAAGCCACCGATCCAGAAGCCTTAGTTGAACAGATCACCGAGTTAGTCATTCACCGACTGGCAGACTAAGCTATGGCGGGCGACCCGGCAGTCGGCATGATCGAGGTACAGGGCGTGGCCGCTGCCATTGTGGGGGCGGATGCGGCCTGCAAAGCCGCGGACGTTAAGCTCGCAGGTTGGTCGTCAATCGGCGGTTATACCACGGCCTTTTTCACCGGATCGATTAGCGATGTAGCCGCCGCGCTGCGAAGCGGCGAAGAAGCAGCCCGCAGCGTGATAGAACACGTAGTGGCCGCACCCCTACTCCAACCCGCTGCCGCCTGCCACCAATTCGTCGATTTTCCGGTCCGGTCCGACAGCGACTTTCCCGCCGGTGCCCTAGGATTGGTCGAGACGCGCGGCTACGGGGCTCACATTCACACCAACGATCAGATGGTCAAGACGGCTCCCGTCGAGGTCATCAACGTGCTGACGGTCCACGACCGCGTGGTATGTTCGCTAGTCTTGGGAGACGTAGGGGCCGTCAACGAAGCCATAGCCGTCGCGCAAAAACTGCTTGCGGACTGCGAGCACTTGCTGGGCACGGCCCTGATTCCACAGCCGAGGCCAGAAGTCTTGGCTGCATACGCCGCGCCGATGGGAGGTGGCGGTGTCTAGCGGAGCGATCGGCATACTGGAGACGCGCGGCATGGCGTCGCTAATGGCTTCTACCGATGCCATGCTCAAGGCCGCTGAAGTACAACTCTGTGGCCGGCACGGCATTGGCTCGGGTTGGCTCACCACCGTAATCTCCGGCCAAGTGGCTGATGTAGAAGCGGCCATTAGCGTCGGCGAGGTCGAGGCGAATCGCACCGGCGAACTGATTGGCACGCAAGTGGTGCCGCGACCGGATGCGCGCGCCACCGACGCCATGCCCCACGCAACCGGCCTCGGTGCCGAGCAGGTCCAGCCGCAGGCGATTGGCTTGTTGGAGACTCAGGGCCTGACGCCGCTAGTGGCCGGTGCCGATGCCATGCTCAAGGCCGCCCAGGTGGAGCTAGGGGGTTGGGCCTTCATCGGCGGTGCGCTGTGCCACGCGCCGATCTTTGGCGATGTGGCGGCCGTGCAGACAGCGCTAGAAGTCGGCCGTCAAGCAGCCGAGCGGATTGGCACCGTGTACGCGACGCTCGTTTTGCCCCAGCCCAGCGAGGGACTAGGTCCTCTGTTACCGCCCGCGCCACCGGTCGAGCTGCGTTCCACCGGTGCCTTGGGCCTCATAGAGACCATTGGTTACGCCTCGGTCGTGGGCAGTGCGAACGCCATGCTCAAGGCCGCAGATGTCCAAATCGAGCGCTTGAGCATTGGTAGCGGTGGGCGGATTACCGCGCTGGCCACCGGCCATCTCGACGACGTGCAGGCCGCAGTGCGCGCCGGTGCCGAGGCAGCCACGGCTTTGGGGGAGCTCGACGCCTCGGCCGTAGTCTCGCGGCCCGATCCCGCGCTCGTCGCCCGCTTTGCGACCGCAGTCGAGGGCCTTGGCGCGGGTGCGCGGCAGGCCATGGGGCTGATTGAGACGCGCAGCACTGTGGCCTTGGTGCGGGCCGTTGATCGCATGCTCAAGGCCGCAGCCGTCGAATACGAAGGGGCCTATAAGGTGGGGTACTACTTGACGGCCGCGGTCGTGCGCGGCGATGTCGGTGCCGTGCAGGTCGCCACTGATGCGGGTCGGCAGGAGGCCGTTGAACACGGAGAACTAGTCTCGGCCTACGCAATCCCACAGCCCTACAGCGGCCTCGAAGGCCGCCTGCCGCACGTTTAGCGAGGACGCGAAAAATGATTCGGATTGACGATGCAGTGATTACCGCCCAGACCTTGGAGGGCCGCTTGGAGGGCGAGCGGCAGGTCGAGATCGGCCCGGGGGCCAAGCTGACGCCCTCGGCGCAAGACTTGTTGCATGCCCAAGGCGTTGAGATCGTGCGCCGGGAGACCGGAAGCCAAGCCTCCCCAACGACAACGCTGGCACCAGCACCGGCACCAGCGGTTCCTCGCGCCGCCGGACGCCAAGCATTTGCTGGCATCTTCTGCCCCAATATCGTCCTTTTGGACAGCCAGAACAGGATCAACCACGCCGAGATGGAGCGCTATATCAACTGGCTGATCGAGGCTGGAGTCCACGGGCTGTACCCAAACGGCAGCACGGGCGAGTTCGCGCGCCTGTCGCAGGAGGAACGCCAAGACGTGGTGCGGCTGGTCTGCGAGGTCAATAAGGGACGCGTACCCGTACTGGCCGGAGCTAGCGAGGCCAACTTGCGCGATGTGCTCAAGATGGCCGAATACTACGCCTCGCTCG
>VXZF01000024.1 GCA_009845645.1 Gemmatimonadota bacterium
TCAGCCGCCTGACCCGCACTTCCTCTAGCTCGAATCGCTGCGAGATCGCTTCAATCCCCGCAATCGGGCCACTGACCACCTGGTGGGTACCGTTATATCCCGAAATGCTTAGCCCAAGGTCGGAGGAGGCCGCGTTCACCTCCTCCACCGCCGACGCCACGTGCTCGGCCGGTGCAAAGATCGCGGCCATGCCACCTTCTTCCATCTGCGACATCAGCGCACCCCGTTTGGCAGCGAACCGCATCCCGTCTTCGAGACTGAATACGCCTGCCGCCTGCGCCGCCGCGAGTTCCCCGATGCTGTATCCGACGACCACTTCTGGACGGACGCCGACGCTCGACCAGAGCGCCGTCAACGCGCACTGCAGCGCGTATAGGGCGGGCTGCTCCCACGCCGTGTCGCCGAGTTCCCCTTCCCCTCCGGCCCTTCCGAACATCACGTCCAGCAGGGATACTCCTCGCTCCTGAAAAAGGACCGCCTCACACCGGTCCAGAACCGCCCGCGCCACCGGTTCACTCTCGTAGAGTGTCTGTCCCATACCGACCCATTGGCTCCCCTGCCCGGTGTAGGCGAACGCCACCCGGCTCGGTGTCCGCGACGACGCGCCCCTATCCGCTTCAGCCAGTCCACGGAGCCGCTCTCGCAGCGATTCCGCGTCGTGGAAGACGACGCCCGCGCGGTGATCGAAGTGGCTCCGGCCCACGCCCGCCGTCCATGCCATGTCCGCTAGGAGCGGCAGCGCGCCACTCTCAAGTGAGAGCTGATCTACCCGTTCATCGAGCCACGACAGATACCGCTCCGCCAAGTCGCCGAGCGCGCCCTCCGACTTACCCGACAGCGGAAGGAGACGGGTCTGGCGCGGCTGTACCTCCTGCTCTGGCAGCGGCAGATCTCCCACGGTCGCCGGCAACGAAACCGCCACCGATTTTCCGGAGCCGACAGCCCACGGTTCGCCAGCGGCCGCACCGTCCGAGCCACGGTATTCTTCCATCACAATGTGAGCATTCGTCCCAGATATCCCGAAGGAGTTCACTCCTGCAAGTCGCGGCCGCTCCGGACGGTGCGGCAAGTCCATCATCGACGAGGTCACCTGTAGCGGCAGACGGTCCCAGTCGAGACTCGGGTTGGGATTGTGGAAATGGAGGTGCTTTGGAATTACACCCCGGTTCAGTACCAAGGCCGCCTTGATCACTCCGGCCACGCCCGCGGCCGACTCCAGATGGCCGATATTTGTCTTTACGGAACCGATGAGAAGCGGGAGATCAGCCGGCCGACCCTTCCCGTAAACTGCTGCTACGGCATCGATTTCGATCGGATCCCCCACTGAGGTCCCGGTCCCGTGGGCCTCCAAGTAATCCATCTCCAACGGGGAGACTCCCGCGTCGGACAGCGCTGTTTCCATCACTTCTTCCAGCGCCGGGGTGTTCGGCACCGTCAGCCCGACACTGGCCCCTCCATGGTTCACGGCGGCCCCGCGTATCACCGCCCAAATTCTATCGCCATCTGCCTCCGCCTCGCTCAGCCGCTTGAGAACGACGATCCCGCAGCCCTCGCCCCGCACGTATCCATTCGCCGATGCGTCGAACGCCTTACACTGCCCATCAGGAGATAGCATCATCGAATCGGCGCGCAGTTCGTAGATGCGACCGTTCAGGATCGCCTGCACACCACCGGCGATGGCCAGATCCGCCTTGCCCTGCTGCAGGTCCGCCACCGCGTCGTGGACCGATACCATGGATGACGCGCACGCAGCGTCCACGGCCTTCGCCGGCCCCCTGAGACCCAGCACAAAGGAGACCCGTCCGCTGGCCCCGTTCAGGTTGGTGCCGCTGAGTGCGTAGAGGCACCCGGCAGCCTCGGCGGGCTTGCTCGAGTCCACGACCAGCATTCGGTATTCGTCGTTGCTGATCCCGGTGTACACGCCGGTGCGGCTCTCTCTCAATCCCTCCGGATCGATTCCCGCGTCCTCGAGAGCCTCCCAGCTCGTCTCCAGCATCATGCGCTGCTGCGGATCCAGCAGTTCCGCCTCCACCGGAGAAATCCGGAAGAAGGTGTCGTCGAACTGGTCGATGTCGTCGACGAAGGCACCGTAACGGCAACTTTCGTTCTGCACTGTGTCGTCGGGGAAGAGCTGGCCCCAGCGCCCTACTCCGGAACCCGGGACCCCTTCGCTGACAGCATTCTGGCCGGCTGCGAGCAGACGCCAGAAGGCAGAGATATTCGACGCGCCGGGGAACCGGCATGCCATACCCACGATCGCTATCGGTTGTGCGGACGGGGAAGGCTGTTCATCGGAAGAACCGAATGGTTTCATCGCGTTTGTCATTATACCCTTTCTAATGGGAAGTCATACGAAGTCTCTTGCATACAGTTAGCTCAGGAACGATACCGCACCTTTTCACATTTAATGTAAAATATAAAAGGTACGTTGGAGCCGGTCATCCAAAATCTATGGCGGAATTGCAGCCAAGGGTAGACCGTGATACCTTACGCCGCTGGCTAACGCAATCAGGAGATATACACCAATGGCTAAGAGAGTATTCCACATCGCACTCCTCGCGGCACTCGCGGCAGGATGCGGCGAAGATAAACCGCTCGGCTTTGAGGCGGGACCACTCGGCGCAGTCGAGGTTGACGCAGGCGCAGCCGTACAAGTACGCTCCATGCTGCCGCTCGCGCTCACAGGCCTGCAGAATATTTCCGAGTCGATCCAGAAGGCCATCGAGTTAGCTATTGAGGATTATGGTCTCATTCACGGTCGCGCAGTCGCACTCGGACAGCCGATAGATACCATGTGTTCAAGCGACGGCGGCAGCGAGGGTGCGCGTCAGATCGCTGCCGACCTACAAGTGGTAGGCGTCATCGGCCCGGCGTGTTCCGAGGCGGCGGTGGGTGCCTCACCCGTGCTCAGCGCTGCGGGTCTAAGCACGATCTCGCCGGCGAACGCGTCGCCCGATCTCACGTCGGACCTCGCGGGCAACCCAGGACCGGCCTACCATCCCGGCTACTTTCGCGTTTACAGCAACGGCCTCTACCAAGCCCAAGCGGTCGCCCGTTTCGCCTATGACGAGTTGGGCTTGCGGCGAATGGCGACTATTCACGACGGCGACTCGGTCACGCAAGGTCTCGCCACGGCCTTCGCCAACGCCTTCAGCGCGCTCGGCGGCGAAATCGTCGCACTCGCCACTGTCAGCAAGGGCGACACAGACATGAGCGCCGCACTCGCGGATTTTGCGGCTGCCGAACCAGACGGCATCTTCCTGCCGCTATTTGCCGCCGAAGGGTACCATCTCGTCAGCCAAGCAAAGGAATTTGACGGGTTGGGAGAGGTAACGCTCATCGCCGGCTCCTCTACGAGCACGCAGGAATTTCTCGGGCAGCCTGAATCGGAAGGGGTCTATCTCTCGGGTCACGACTCGCATTTCGGCACCAATGTCAACCAAGTGACCGGCAAGGACGTGAGTGCGCTATCGGCCGAGTATCAAGCTGCCACCGACGCCAACTTCTTTTTTCACGCCTATGACGCCACGACGCTACTCCTCAGCGCCATCGAATCCATTGCGGTGGAGGAAGGCGGAAAGTTGCACATAGACCGCGAAGCCCTGCGCGAGGAGATCGCGGCAACGACCGACTTTCAAGGGATTATCGGCACACTCACCTGCGACGAGTTCGGCGACTGCGGCACTGGGCGCGTGAACATCTACTACCACGCCGACTCAAACATTACGGACGTCGCTCAGTTGCCGGTAGAGTACCAGTTCGCGCCGTGAGTTGCGGTGCTCCTAGACGCTATCACACCCCAGAACCATCACCTCGCATTGGTGCAGCGTCGGCCACGGATCGGGGGTCTGCAAACCGTCGAGTCCCATGAGCACGAGGTTTTCGCCGCGCTGGACAGGGGGATCTTTCACGACAAGCCAAGTACCGAGCTCGTTTTCCAACTTCGCGGCACCGGCGAGCGAGACAGCGCAATCATTGACCCGACAGAAAATGCGGTCCATACAGGCTTCGTAATCCGTGAGATGCAGGCGCAACTCAGTACCGAGGATGCGGCCATCGGCGAGGCCGGCTTCAATGTCGTCTTCGATGATGAAAGTCATCTCGTACCCAGGACCGCCGGTTGCGCGCGCCGGCATACTCAAGGCGCGGGGCACCTGCGGGTAGTGATCCCCAAGCGTGTGCTGGACGACACCTCCCAAGGCCGAATCGGACACCGAATAGCTGCGGTCGCGCCGCGCCAGCCGCTCGGGATCGGTCAGATCGGTTAGGAGATTGAGGTGGTCTTCGTTGTACTCCTCCTCCTCAAAGGGCGAAGCGCGGTGATGCCGGTAGTCGTAGTTAAAAACGTAAACGCCAGCGGCCCCCTGTTCGTATCCATTCAGCACTACGCCCCGCAGAACCGCGGGCACGCCGCGTTCGTACCCCTCGTGCGGCGAGGTCAGGTGCGTGGCACCGTCGAAGCCCACGTAAATCGGTACCCCACTCTCCTCAGCACAGGCGACCGCCTCGGCGATGTCGATGCGGGCCGGGCAGTACGAAGCCGAAGAAAGCACGAACAAGTCCGCCACCGGCTCGCGGATCCAAGCCGACGCGTCAATGCCAATGCCCCGCGCCTCGGCGAGACAGGGAGGCACCCGCGTCAACAGGGAGATCGCCTTCCCCTTCTGCTCGCTGTGGCGGCGCACTATGGCGTGGGCTTGGCGCATGAACTCGGTGAGGGTGTCGAGGTTGTCGAGCAAACGCCCAGGCCGGAAGTAAGGCGGCCCGCGCATCCAATCGAGTTCAATGCCGTCGAAGTCGTAGCGCTCCAAGGTCTCATCGACGAGCCCTAAAAAGCGGTCGCGCACCTCCTCCTGCTCGTAGTCCCATTGCCAGCAAAAATTCCAGCGATCGGCACCGCCCGCGCGCGTCGGAGTCGGGGAGCCGATTAGCAAATCGGGCCGCGACTTTTTGTGGCGGCTGCGCACCTGCCACTCGCGCGCCTCGTCGGAAGTGTGAGCATCGTTCATGCGCATGGACGCAATCGCCGCGATGCCGTGCCGCCGACAACCGTTGATATAGATCTTCATCAGCTCGCGGCCATCGGCGATGACCGCGTCCATGCAGTTGTAGAGCTGTTCGAGGCGATTGAGCTCGAAGCCGCCGGACGTCATCTTGCGGATCGGCTTGCCGTCGGCATCTACGTCGGGATCGGGGTCCCAAACTTCCGTGTCGTCTCCCCACATAGCCGAATGCGGACTGCCGCGCCAGACCACATCATCGTCAATCCCAATGAGTCCGGCGAGCGCGTCAACGCCGGCCGGGACCAGTTCGTCGAGCTGATGAGTGATATCGTCGGGATTGCGGTCGGGCAAGTAGAAGAGCATCCAGTTGCCGTCAGTATTGAAAATCAGACGCGGGAGTTTGGTCATCGCGGTCTCCGTTGTGAAATGCTGCGGCTGAAGAGGCGGAGGAAGGTAGTTTAGTCAATATGGAGTGTCAACGAAGCGTCGAGCATGTCTTCCTTGACAGAGAGACGGCAAAAATTGAGTTTCACCTGCTCAAGCGAGAGCCCTAAGTCTGTATCTTGAACCCTCTATCATCCATTACCAAAAGCGCCGTCGTCCTAGCGCTACTCGCCGCACCAAGCCAAGCTCGGGAACCCCCCGTCGTCCAAGCCACCCGCACGCCCACACCCCCTAACATCGACGGTCACCTCGACGATCCAGTCTGGGACCAAGCCCCTACCATAGCCGACTTCTTCCAGCGCGAACCCGTCGAAGGTGCCCCGCCCACCGAGCAGACCGAGGTCCGCATCCTCTTTGACGACGATCATCTGTACTTTGCCCTGCACTGTTTCGACAGCGAGGCCGACCGCTTAGTGGCCAACCAAATGCGGCGCGATGCCGAGTTTGACGAAAACGACAATATCCAAATTATCCTCGATCCCTATAACGATCGCCGCGGCGGCTTTTACTTTAGCACCAATC
>VXZF01000551.1 GCA_009845645.1 Gemmatimonadota bacterium
TAAGAATGCAAACCCCGGGCCGCGTCCAGTTTATATGAGTGGAAATGGGCGACCCCTTGGTCGCTGTGGAACCCGACAGCATTGCGGAAAAACGGGGCGAGTTGATCGTCTATTTTCCGTCCAACCGCATCGTGGCCGCAGACAATAGGCCGCTGCGGCTGCTGTTCAAAACGGGCGTCTTCAGTTTTAACGCCCTATTTCAGGGCGAGATATTTGTCGTGGGGGGAGAAGGACAGCCCCAATCTATTGATCCCGGAGATGCCAACGCAGAGGTATCGACCAATTCCATCGAGGTGCTAGCACCGAGCGAGGGGTTAGATGTGCTGAGCGCATTGGACGTGGGATCGACCGTCGTGACGCCGAATGGCGACGGGCGCAACGACACGTTTGAACTAGCCTATTCACTGCTGGGCGTCCAGGCCAGCCAGGTGGTCTTTGAAATCTACGATTTGCGCGGACGCAAAGTGCGAACGCTATCGGCCGATTCCAGAGGCGAAGGGCGTTATGTCGAAGAGTGGGATGGACGGGGAGAGGGGACGGGGCGCGTGGCTCCGGGCCTATACCTCGCCCGACTTTCCGTCACAACGGACGCGGGTGACTTCACGCGCACGCGCATCGTTGCAGTAGCCTACTAAACGGATTGCGTATATGAGCTAAACGCTTGCGAGGATATACCATGAGAAAATTCGCTGCGATTCGCCTTTTGCTCGTCGCCACCCTGTGTGCAGCAGATGCCCAGTCCGATGAACTGCGCCTGAGCAGCCCGGCGGACTGGCAGACGTGGACCATTCCCAAGGGCACGCTGGAAATTGCCGACGACGGCAGCATCAGCCTAGCGTGGATGCGCCGCAATATAAACGCCGTGGCCGATGCCGCAGAGTTTTCCCATAGCGAAGGTAAGAAACAGGTTTTTGGTGGTATCCGCGCCGTGAATTCAAACCCCCAAGATGCGGCTAATATTATTGACCAAGACCCATCGACTTGGTGGCAGCCGTCTGCCGATGATCCGCTGGAAGATTGGTGGATCGAAATCGACCTCGGCCGACCAGTATTGGCACGCAAGTTGCGCCTTGTCTTTCCGGACTCACTCGACGCCAAGCCCTTTCGCAATTTCACGACTTACATAAGTAACGGTGTAGATACGCGTTATGGCGTGACCTACCACCCGGTCGCCGTCACCACAACACCCAATGTAGAGCGCGTTTTTGAAGTCGATCTGAAACGAATTGAGATCGGTGTGGCCAGCGGAGAACATCTCATAGAGCAGGACACGCTGGATTTTAACCTCGTCCACCACGTGCGCCTAGTGCCCTCGGAAAAAAATCCGGGCGCGGCACTGGCTGAGATCGAAGTGGATGCACTCGGAGATAATCTCGCCATAGGTACAGTGGAACGGGGCGGGTCGGTGCGAGCGGGGCGGAGCGAAGATAAGGTCGGGATGATCTTCGATGGGGATGTCAATACCAACTGGCGACTTGCCGTTGGCGGTGACCAAGCCAAGGAGGGCAATCTCAGGACCTACGTCGAAGACGGCGATTGGTTCGAATGGGATCTGGGTGCCACGTTCTGGGTAGACCACCTTTCCCACATAGACCTGGCTGTCGGAGACGGAGAGGGGTCTCGTGGCTCCCACGGGTACGGGGCCAAGCTATTTATCCTCACCACTTCGGACGGTACGCCGGCCAGTGGCCTGACCAGCGACCGCATTCGCAGCAATTTTGACTACCAAGAACTCAGCGACGTATTCAACGATAGATTTCCCACCCAACAGTCGTATCACTTTGCATTCCCGCTGCGGAAAATCCGCCATATCTTCTACCACCGCAGCGGCATTCCGATGCGCCTGCAGATCCGCCAGACGGTTTTTGAATACATACTCCACGGCGAGGGGCACGTCGCAGCGACGGAAATGATTTCGGACTTCATCGACCTAGGCTCCATGAAGAGCGTGCGCAAGCTGTCGTGGGACGCCGATTTACCTGCTGGCACGCAGATCGAAATTCGCTCGCAGACGGGCAATACCTTTGAACTCCAGAAGAAGTATTACCACAAAAACGGCACGGAACTGGATTCGGCCCGTTTTGGCAAGCTGCCTAAGAGCGTGCGCGGGCGCATCGACACCCTCAAGCTCAAAGGGCCGGATTGGAGCGGCTGGAGCCAGCCCTATGATTTTCCCGAGGAGGCATTCCTCTCGCCTACGCCCAGACAATTTCTGCAACTACAGATTCAACTGGCCAACGACGATCCACAACTGACGCCGGTACTGCGCTCCCTGACCCTAGAATTCGACGATCCCCTCGTCAGCGGCGGCATTACCGCGCGCATATTGCCGCGCGAGGTCGGACTAGATTCGCTGCAGCGCTTTACGTATTTGCTGCAACCGACCTTTGCACGCAACGACCAAGGCTTTGACGAGGTCTTTATCCAAGTGCCGGGCGCTGTGCAAGAGGTTGGCGTACGAGTCGGCGGACAGAGCGTGCAGCCGCGGGAAGTCGAACTGGCGGACAGGCTGCTAAGAGTCGGACTGCCAGAACGAGTGCGGGGCGATTCGGTGGAAGTGCTGTTTACCGCTCAGGTAACAGCCAATGCCACGCTCTTTGAGGCCTGGGCCGGGGACAGCCAGCAGAATGTGCGCCAAGGCGTCGAACCCTTAGCGCCGCGCTCGATGATCGTTTTTGTGCCCGACGTGGCCGGGGAGAATTTGCTGCGCAATGTGCAGGTGACTCCGGTTGTTACGCCCAACGACGATGGCGTAAACGACGAAGCGCAAATCGACTTTATCGTGGTCCAGGTTGAGGGCAATCCCAACGTGGATATCTACGACCTAACCGGATCGCACCTGCGGACGCTCAACCTAGGCACCGCAGGTTTCGCGTGGGATGGCCGGGACGATGCGGGAGCGGCTTTGCCGCCGGGTGTGTATATCTGCCGTATCCAGATAGAAGCCGACTCTGGAGACCAGTCGGTATATCGCATCATTAGTTTGGCCTATTAATAAACAGTACGTGTTGTGCAGCGGTAAAAAAGGGAGGGAACAAATGGGCCGGAAGTTTTTCGGTGCTCTGCTAACGGGTTGCCTTTTGGCAGGTGGAGTATTAGCCGAAGGCCTGCAATCGGGCTTTCTCAACCCCTATGTCACTAGCGGCGTGCGGATATCGCCCCAGACCATCACGCCGACTATGCGGAAATGGTATCTGCCCCAGACGCTCTACGATATCTACGGCTGGAGAAACTGGGAGTACACCAACTACGCCAAGGATCGCTACGAGCGCTATACCGACATCGTGCTACAGGGCCAGCGCTTTTACGATATCTACGGCAATTACATCACGCGCGGCTGGAGGATCTACGAGTGGGCGCAGCAGCACCCCACGGAAACGGGCAGCGCGATCGACAAGTCTGTGGAGTTCAACAACTGGTTCAACAACTTGGTCATTTCAACGGCGTCGCAGGGCCAATATCACATGGCGTTGACCGTGGGCGAGCAACTGAGGACGACGCTGACGCCGATGACCTTTTCCAAACCACTGTTTAACGGCGTGCAATGGGATTTCCTCTCCGATAAATACGCCCTGACGCTAATCGCCTCGCGCACGGACAACCCCGCTCTGGCCGCCACGGCGACCAACCGCGATCAGGGGGCCACAGTGCGGACGATCTTCACCAATTTGCTTGGCCTGCGCGGCACGGCCCAGGTCGGCGACTTTATCAAGCTGGGCACCACCTACGTTAACGCCGGGCACTGGAATAGCTCGGAGAGCTTCGGCAACAATTCTCTCAAGGGCACGCTTGGCGGCAACCTGCAAGCGGGCAACGTGCAGCGCCTCCTAGTGCGTCTATCCGACGATTCGCCCGAGGACGGCGAGGGGGGGGCGTTGCTCTTTTTGCACCGCGTGTACATAAATGGCGTAGAGCATCCCGAAATTTCCGACCGGGCGCTGGTAGATGGCGGCATTCGGCGGCAGGGGCGCTGGGAAGCCAGCGGTGGCAACAACATCATCATTACCTACGACATCGAGCGCGATTTCACGCCTATTCCCGGCGAAGACGAAATCATCGACTTCAAGGAAATCAAAAAGATCGAGATCGAACTGGTCTTAGCCAATGACTATGCCGTTGAAGTCACTTCCAATATGCAGGTCAACAACACAGGCGAACCCGTATTTTTACCCGTCACCCGCGCAGAGAAAAACATCAAGGACGGCTCCAACCAGCGCGTGGTGCGCTTTAGCTACGGTTTGCCGACGGCCAATGAAGTTGCCGGTCTCACCATGGAAATCGACGACCTCTTCGGCGGGTTTAACTTGCGCGCCGAATACAATGTCAATCGCAAATACCGCCGCTTCCCCAACCAGAATTTCACCTACAATCAGGCACTGGGGAAAGAAAGCGCGGAGGGCTACTACGCAACGGCGTCGCACAATGTGTACCCGTGGTTTGCCTATGGCGAAATTTTCAGCATGGACCCAGGCTATCAAACATTTATGTTTGTGCCCGACAGCAACGGACGCATTAACTACGAAAGTGCTGTAAACAACGTTTACGAATTCGTGGACGACAACGACGACCAAGATCGCTTTCCCGACTGGCGTAGGCGCGCCTTCAGCAGTTCCTCGTCGGAGCGCTTGCTGATCCAGCGGGCTGACGTGGCCGTCTTCCCCGGCTACGACGAAAACAACGACCTAGTGTCGGACTTCAACCAGAACGACAACGGCATGCCGGACTATCTGGAGCCCTTTGTGCGCTACGATGTCGATCCGCTGGAGTTTCTCTACGGCACGGACATGAATAACAATACGGTGATCGACCGCTTTGAGAACGACGAGGAAGCGGACTACCCATATCCGCGCGACCATCGAGGTTACAACTTCTACGGTGGTGCCGAACTCAAGCCGGGCAGCCGTATAATGGTCGGTCGCATGCGCGAGTGGCTACTGAGCAGCAATCGCCGCAACCAGTCGCTCTACGGTCTGCTAACGCTGACGCACGAGGTGCCTCGCCACGGTTTGCAGATGCAGCTCTACAACGGTCTTCGCCGCGTCAAGGACAATATCCCCGAAGACATTATTCTGTGGGTACAGAGCCCACGCACGCGGGGCGATATGCGCCCCTTCGTCGATCCCATGATTGCACAGGATGCGCTGATCAACACCTCCTTTCTGAGTGCGCGCACGCGCAAATACGCCCCGCTCAATCTAGAGACCAAGCTGAAGTACGAGATCTATCACCAGCGCGGAGACCAGCGGCCAGCAAACTGGCAGGACGAGAAGCTCCTCGCGCTGATCACCAAGGCGGACCTACCCATTCCGGTGGGTAAACACGTGCTATGGCCCAGGTGGAAACAGCTCTACAAGCGGCGCTCGCCCACAGATAAAACCGAGCTGGAGAATAACGAGCTGTCGGAAATTTTCTTCTTCGTGTGGCAACAGGAGCTGATCAGCACGACGCGCCTAGAGTCCGGCATCGAGTACGAGATTTTCAGGAATATGGTCGAGCGCACCGATCCGCTGCCCGCCGGATACGTGGACGATTTTGAACAGTTCGTGATTGCTGCGCAGCTATCCAATCGCTCGGACTATTTGGGCTATCGCCTGATGACCAACATCGGCGGGCGCTGGGAGCGGCGCGATTTCCGCGACGAAACGACGACGGATCTGGTGCTGTTTCTGAGCATGTTTGCCGGATTGCAATAACGCCTGATAAATCTGCCTTTGTGCAGTCTGATGTCCGCGCTGGTTAATGGAATTGCATCGACTGCATATTCCCCGCGATATGTACTCTTTTTATATGCCCATCGTTGCGGTTCTCTTTAGCTGGGGTATGGCGCTGATCGTGGGGTGCGCAAATGAAACTTCCGCGCCATCGACAGAAGCTACTGCACCCAAGCCCAAATTGGCTAGAAGTACACTGCCGAAATTCGTCGATGCCACTGCCGCTGCCGGCATCCATTTTGCACATGTGAACGG